>JAITJY010000442.1 GCA_031278675.1 Bifidobacteriaceae bacterium | reverse complement strand
TAGGTGGCCTTTTGGCGAGCTGCTATGCCACTTTCGCGCGTTGGCTTGGACCAGCGATGTGGCTGCGCGCTTTCCTGGTGGTCGCCGGCCTCGGTGGAATCGTTGGTTCGGCGGTATGGTTTACGGATGCGACAGTCTTCCCAGGCATCGCGGCTGTCGTTCCGACGGCCGCCACCGTCTTAGTCATTGCAGCGGGGGGGGGGGGGGTAACCGGCCAGCCGCGAGGAGTCGACAACATCTTCGCCAAGTTGTGGGCGGTGCGCCCAATCCGCTATTTGGGAGACATGTCGTATTCCGTCTACCTTTGGCACTGGCCCGTTGTAGCAATGCTGCCCTATGCCCTCGGGCATGAAATTAGGCCATTTGACGCTGCTGTTGCGGTCGTTGGAATCCTGGCGCTGTCCGTCGCTTCTTACGAACTTGTGGAGAAACCACCGCAGCGTTCAGTCCGGCTTCGCGCCAGGTTGAGTCGATCATTCGTTGCAGCGGGGCTCGGTATGGCCCTTATTACCGCGATAGGTGGGGGCGCGTATGTGGCCGTGCCAGGAATTGTACAGGAGCGCCTGACCCAGGCACGGGAAGCGGTCGCAGAGATCGAGTGCGCCGGGGCGCTCGCCGTTCTCGATCCCAAGTGCATCAGAACAGACGGCGGAGGGGGAGGCATGTACCCGGACCCCGGTCTTGCCCCAATGGATATAGCACTGTTTGATCAACCGAACTGCTTACGTAATGCAGGGTCTGGGACCTTGGCGGTTTGCCAATTCGGTTCCGGATCTAGAACGGAGTCGCGCGGTGTGACACTCTGGGGGAATTCCCACGCGCAGCAATGGCTTCCTGCCTTGGTTCTAACGGCAAAGGATCTCGCGTTCAGCGTGACCACGCGGATCACATCCGGCTGCTTCCCGAAAGCCCCGGGACCTCCTTACGAGGAGTTGGAACGCGCAGATGACTGCGTCGATCTTACGGAGGCGGAGTTGGCAGCGATCTTGGAAGACATGCCGGATCTCGTTGTGATGTCGAATATGACGAACCTGCCATCTATTGCCAGCCCAGTGCTAGTTGATTCTGCCGAATGGGTGCTGAGCCGCCTAACCGAGCACGGAATCCCGGTGCTGATAATCCGAGACAATCCGCGCGAGCCGTCGGGGCGCAACACTGCCAATTGCCTTTCCATAAATCGAAGCGAGCCAACCTTGTGCGACGGCAGCAGAGATAGCTGGGTCACCTCCGACCCTTGGGTGGAGGCAGCAGCCCGCCTGGGCTCGGGCCAGGTGCAAGTGCTTGACTTGACGGACGCCATCTGCGATCTGGCGACCTGTCACAGCGTGGTTGGGTCGGTGGTTGTGTACGCTGACTCCAGCCACCTGACCGAGACGTTCGTCCGTACTACCGCGCCATATGTTCGGCAAGCCGTGGCGGACGCGCTGAACGGGCCTTAAGCGGGTTAACGGTGCCGCGCGTGGAGGTTCAGCCGGGGTACTGGTGCGGGGGACTGGGGCTGGGCTTTGCGGCGCGGGAGAGTGTTCGGTAGAAGAAGCTGTCCGGGTCGCCGAAGTACTGCCGCCAGACGCCTTCTTGGGCAGTTGGGTCCTCGCGCCAGGAGACGGGCAGGCGCCTGGTCAGCGAATCGCGGGCGGCGCGCCAGCCCTGGCCGTCCACCACCATCTTGACCGCGCGCAGATCGGCCTCCCCGCGCAGCACCGCCTTGTGCAGCACCGAGCCGGTGCCCAGCGCCAGCACGGCGACCAGCGCGGCGGCCTGGAGCGAGCGCAGCGGGTGTTTGGCGGCCGCCAAAGTCCAGCACACCATCAGATAGAGGGCCACCTGGGCGGGGATGACGGCCCGCATCGCCAGATCGTTGGCCAGGCCGAATCGCATCAGCGGCAGGACCAGCATGATGGCCAGCGCCGCCCACCAAACCGGGGTGGCGCGGCACCGGGCGCCTACCAAAGCGAACATCAGGCCGAACTCGAACACCCAGAACACGGCTAGGCGGGCCCAATCGGCCCAAGTCTGGGGGATTTGGGCGGTGAGCGCCGCCTGGTTGAGGTTGGCGGCGAAGAACGAGCCGAAGACCGGCAGGCACAGCCCGGCCAGGATTAGGTTTTGCGGTGTGAGGGCCTCAAGGGCGGTGGCGCGCAGGCGCGCCCAGGCGCGGGCCGGAGCGCCTTGCGGGCCGGGCCGGGGCAGCGTAATCAGCCAGGCAAGCGCGATGACGGCGGCGCCGAGCGCCGGCAGCGGGCACTGGATGGCCGCCACGGCGCACAAGGCGACCACCGAGCGGCTGTCGCGCTGGGCGAAGATGAGGGCCGTCAGTATCCACGCCGGGATCGCCTGGTTGAACACGCTGCCCAGTTGGTCGCCGAAGGCCGTGTAGGCGTAAAGGGATGTGCTGTCCACCCACTCAAACGATCTTTCGCTGGTGAAATCGCCCAGAGTGCCCAAGATCGCTTTTTGGACCAGGTCCATCCCGCCGAAGACGGCGAACACCGCCACCGGCCACACGGCCAGGCGCTTGACCAGGCACAGCGCCAGACAGGCGAACAGCGCCAAGCCGAGCCAAGTCCAGGCCAGCAGAGCCGCCCAGCCCCAGGCCATGCCGAAGGCTTTGCCGACCAGCGCGGCCGGCAGCCAATACGCGAAATAGTAGGTCAGCGCGATCTCGCCGGCTGGGCTGGGGATCACCACTGGCCACGGCTCGGCCACCAGCATCTCGAAGATGGCGTTGCGCCAGTTGTGGTCGAAGTGCTGGTAGGAGATCCCGCCGATGCCGGAGAACACCACGCCGGCGGCCAGGATCGCGCCGACCGCCGCCCCCACCCAGGCGGCGCGCCGCCCCGGGGAGGGCACCCACAGCTTTGGGGCCTGGGCCCACATCCTCCAAAACCCCACGCCCAGCGCGAGCAGAGCCATGACCAGCCACCACCACTTCAACCAGCCGCCCAAAAACAAGGCGGCAGGCAGCGCCAGATACGCGTAAGCCGCCCGGACCGGCCACCGCGAGCGCTGTCCCTCCCCTGGCGCGCGGGGATCGGCTGATGTCACCAGCCAAGGGTAACTTGAATCCCTGTTTGCCCAGATACGGTCAAGCCAGGGTTGGGCTGTGTAGCCGGTGGGGTCGTCTCGGATGCGCCGGCGGCGCGCGGCTTCGCGGGATAGTGGCAGGGACAGGTGGCTCATAGTCGCAACGAGAGGGCGTCAGAGGGGGCTCGGCCGGTCAATTGGGATTGTTGGTCGAAAGATGGGGCCGGTAGCCATCCTTGATGCGTC
The DNA here is from genome assembly GCA_031278675.1 of Bifidobacteriaceae bacterium. Lineage (GTDB taxonomy): Bacteria > Actinomycetota > Actinomycetes > Actinomycetales > WQXJ01 > JAIRTF01. The sequence continues at coordinate 9,799 of JAITJY010000442.1, read as the reverse complement.
CGACGCCGGGCAGCGGTGGCGCGGCTGGGGCCGGGTGTGGCGCCGGGCGAGCGTCTGCTACAGGAAAACTCATCCGCTGCGTGCCGACTCAATGGCCAGCGCGTACTCTCGTCGCATGATCTCATCCACTTTGGCCCGGTCGTAGCCGCGGGCGAGCGAGCGGTTGTGCGACGCAATTTCGCTTCTGCCAGGGCCAGGCGTGGCCATGACAGCGGATATGCCGCGGGCAATGTCGCCGACGTCCAGGGGGTCGCGCACCAGATAGCCGCTGCGCCCGCCGTCCATGTAGTCGCGGATGCCCCTGACATCGGAGCCGATCAGCGGCAGGCCAGACGCGAGGGCCTCCAGGCCGAAAACCCCGAGGCCCTCGCGCCGCGAGACGTGGACCGCGGCGTCCGCAGCCGCCAGGTACGGGCGGACGTCGCCCTGGAAGCCGACCAGATGCACCTGCCGGCTAAGCCCCAGCCCCCTGGCCAGATCGGACAGACGCCCGGCCTCGGGCCCCACACCGCAGACCACGTAGTGAAGGCCGGGCGCGCCCAACCGCGCCATCGCCCGGATCACGGAGGCGTGGTTTTTCCCGGGGTTCAACTCGCCGACGGACAGCAGCAAACGCTCATCCGGCGCCACACCCAGCGCAAGCCGCAACTGGGTTACCACCCCAGCCGCCACTGAGCGCTGGAAAGCGGACCAATCAATTCCCACGCCGGGGAGCCGGACCACCTTGCCCGCGTGCATTCGGCGCCTGGCCAAGGCCTCATCCTCTTCGTTGACGGTAAAAAGGACGTCGGTGAAGGCCGAGAGGCGCTCCTCCACCGGGAAGTACAAAAGCCAATCTCGCTTCGGGCCGCCCCTAGTAAAGTGGAACCCGTGGGCTGTGTACAGAATGGTCGGCACTCTGCCCCGCAGCGCCCACCGGCACGCGGCAGACGAGCCCGGCTGATGCGTGTGGAGCACATGGAAACGCTCGCGGCGCTGAAGCTCGCGGAGAGCCCGGACTGCGCCGGAGATCCCTCCCCTAGTTCCACGACCCCGCTCGAAACCGACATGGTGGCACGTTATCCCCATCTCCGCTAGGGCGTGTTGGAACTCAGCGTTAGCATCACGGCTCATGGCCTCTTCCGACTCGGTGTTAGTGGCGACGGCCACCTCGCAACCCAAGTCTTGAAGAATGGCAAGATTGCGCATGTTGAAAGACCAGATCATCGACGGCGTCGCCGAGACCATGAGAACTCGTCGCCGGTTCACGCCGATCCCATTCCCACTCGACTCGTACGGGCTGACCCTGGGCGGGTACCGTACTGTCCGTTCGGATTCGAGAGCCTCTCAGCCAACGCGAGAGCCTCGGAACAAGAAGTTGAACCCTCCATGATGCGATAACCGGTGGACACCACCTACTCAGTGTAGCTGAGGCGCGGTACCGGTCATCAGCGAGGTGGGCCAACAACGGCCCGTTCCCATTGCTCGGAGTCGCTTTGTGCCCGCAGCCTCCCACACCGGGCCCGTTGGATGGACTGCGGGGTTTGGCTGGCGCGCACGCGCCGGGTCCAGTACAACGGAGGCGGGAGCAACAATCTGGTCGGGGGGAGCGAGCATTCGCCCCTCGGAGTCGTGATACGGCGTATCTGGTCGGCGCGGAGGTTGGGCTGGGGCGGCGTTGGCCGGCCCGGGTGTCCGCCGGCCCTTCTATGGTTCTCGGATTATATGCATGAGCAGGTCCGAGAGGCTTTCAATCGACGGCACTTCCCAGGTCGGTGCGGGTTCTGTCGCCGCAACACACTCATGCAGTTGGCCAGGTGTCCGCAAGCGAATGGATGCCCAGCCACGGGCATGAGGGCCGGAGAAGTCCTTGGCAGGGTTGTCTCCCACGTAAACCAATTTGCTGGGCGCGAGTGCGAACCGCCTCTCCATCAGGGCGAAGGCCCTAGCGTGCGGCTTCCAGTACTCTTTGCCCCAAGAGTCCGTAAAGACCAGTTCGTCTACCAGCGCGTCTAGGCGTAGTACCCGCGCCTTCTGCACCTGCGACCAGTAGGCGCCGTCCGAGATAACGCCCAGGCCGACCCCAGCCGAACGCAGCTTGCTCAGAGTCTCAGCAATTCCGGTCCGAAGCGTAATCTTGGGGCAGTGACAGCGGTAGATACTGACGAGTTCGGGAACCGTCCATTGATCCGCGATGCTGGGGTATTGATCAAGGAGTCGATCAAAGTGCCCGCCACGAAGCCCTCCTCGAAATCCTTCCCACAGGTAGCGGTAGATCGCGCTGGCATCGCGACCGCTGGCGACTCTCGCGGCTACATGCCGGAACCCGCTCGCCACGTAGTCCCGCTCCAGGTAGAGCGTGTCGTCAAGATCGAAGACGACTCCGTAGTGCGGGTTCACCACAATGGGCTCTTCACGATGCGCTCGATGTGGAAGCGGGTCATGTAGAGTCCTCGCACGTAGCGGCCCAGAACTGGCTCCACCGGTCTGCCCTCATATTCCTCCACAATCCATTCTGGGTACAGCGCCCCGGCGGCATGCGCCAGTGGAAAACCTCCTCCGAAACGCGGATTCACCTCTGTCAGCACCGGGCCAGAATCAGTGACGAAGCCTTGAATCGTCATAGGACCGATACCGCCCAGCGAGGATATTGCGCGGGACACGTCCGAAAGCCACGGGAAAAAGCCGGCGTCATCTAGAGTGGCTCCCTGAATCGACTCCCCTGCCAACGTCCTTATCCGCCGTCGCGGCACGTAGTGAAGCAGGGTGCCCGACCGGGAAAAGAGCGCGTCAATTGTTATTTCATCGCCGATCAGCATCTCTTGGATGATCGGATTGGACACAAGTGGCAGCACCTCCCAAAGCGACTCTCTGCTAACGCGGAACACATCTCTGCTGGCGCTCCCGTTACGCGGCTTGACAATCAACTCGGCTGGAATCTCAACCTCAAGGGTACTATCTGTCGGCAACCAACTGCGCGGTCCGGTGACACCGTATTCGCCGAAGCGCGAAAGTGTGGAGAACTTGTCCCCACAAATCTCCAAGAAGCTGCGTGCCGAAGTCAGCGGCACGCAACCTAGCGAACGAAGGGACGGCGCGAGGTCAGAAAGGGGAATTAGCTCGGTGTCTATGGTGGGGACCACCAGATCAATCCGATGTTTCTCAACCGCCGCCAAGACGCTCTCCCGGTAGCCTGGAGCAGAGACCTTGGGAAGGTGTACCCGTTTGCCAGTTTCCCACAGCGCGGGCGCCAGGCCATCCACGTCCGCTACAACTAGTTGACCCCCATTGGTGCGGACGGCCGCAGCAAAGAACCGGGCCAAAGAGACACGGCGCCCAGCACTCGTGAGCAATACATTCGTCATAGCGCCGCACATTTCAGCGCTGGACCAGACGTGTGGGTACCGATCGGCGCAGTGACATACGCGAGACCGACATCCGGGCCGCCGGGAAATGCAGGTGCCAGTCGACGCCGCCCGGGCCCCCTTTTGCCGACTAAGCGAATCGCCCTATGGCGACGCGCCTCTAACGGGACGGGGTAGCAGTTACCCCCCCCCCCCGCTCATAAGGAGGGCACCCTCAGCGCCCCCATGGGGAGAGACCCAGGCCTCGGGCGTCAAGCCGTTCGACATTCCTGGGCGGGTGTGGCTGCTCCCACTAGGGGACGGCGGGTCCGGGTCTTGGCCGGCCAGCGCGAATCGGTAGCCGGCCAAGACGACGGATGGACCGTGCGCCCCAAAATCCGTAGCACGTACGCGCCGCCGGATCTCATCGGTCTCCATGTCAGGTAGGACACGGCACAGTTCGTTGAAATCACGTCGCGTGAAAGGCGGCCGCACCCATTCCTCTTCCGATTCTGGAAGACTACCTCCCTGCAGGATAAGACCGACAATATCGTAGAACAGGGCCAGTTGAATGTCGTACGTGCGGCCCAAGAGCGACGCCACATTGTCGTTAGGAAAAACCGGCAGGCGGCTCACTGCGATTATCTGACCCGTGTCTACGGTTCCAGCCATGTGGTGGCAGGTTACCCCATATTCGCGTACCCCTTCATACAGCGCGAAATTTACGCATCCAATTCCAGGGTACGACGGCGAACCAGGATGAAAGTTGATGGCGGCCTGACTAACCCTACTGAGAACCTCAGGCGTAACCACCCATCGGGATAGGTACGACACTACATAATCGCCTTCCCATTCATCAAATACTGCCGGACGAGGATCTCCCCACTCGCCCAAGAAATACTGGACGTCGCTAAAGTTGGCTAGCACGAACGCCAGTGCCCGTTGGCAGTGGTAGTCATCCTTCTTGCCCAGAAAAAGGACCCGCGCGTCACTGTTACACATCTCACCAAGCTCCTTCACCGTTGCAACCTGTATGCGCGGCCCGGTATGGCCGTGCGATGCGCCACATACGACCGATCCGCGCCTTGGCCGACATGTTAGCGCCTCCCCAAACTATCGTGTGAGGCAGGGGGCCGCTACGGCCCCACGAGCCGCCGCCGGGGTGCGGCACGACGCCGTTGAACAACGCCAGAGCGGGTTTCAGAGCCCCAACGGCCAGCGCGTCTCTGCGCTCCGCCTTGCGCCCGGGCGGAAACTCCGACACAGACCCGTCCAAGAGTCCGATAACCGGGTAAGGCGGCGCGGGTTCTCCGCAGTTGATTGCCTCGGCCACGTCCGGTGTCTTGCGGGCGAGGCCGCCAACCGCCGTCACTACCGAATCAAGCATCCATCGCCTCCGGCCGGTACTCGGGCATTGTCGCGTGTCCCTCGGCTGAAATGCCAGAGCGCCGGAGAACCATGCCGACCGTGCGGAGCAAGATCCGCAGGTCCAACATCCAGGACTGGCGCTCCACATACTTGACATCCATCTCGAGCCGTAGGGGCCAGGGTACTTGATTCCGACCATTGACTTGCGCCAGACCCGTCACGCCAGGGCGGACCTCGTGCCGCCTCGCCTGGCGGGGCGTGTAGTGCTTCAGGTATTCGACCAACAGCGGGCGCGGGCCCACCAAGCTCATGTCGCCCCGCAACACGTTCCACAGCGTGGGCAGCTCGTCCAAGGACCAGGCGCGCAACGCGGCGCCAAACCGAGTCAGCCGCTGCTCGTCACTGATCAGCCCGCGGGCCGGATCCGGCGCTACCATAGTGCGGAACTTCCGCAGCCTGAAAATTGCGCCATCCCGCCCTGGGCGCTCTTGGGTGAAGATGACAGGCCTGCCCAAACGCCAACGCACCAACGCCGCCACAGCACCAATAAACGGCGCCAACACCACCAGCGCGGCGGCTGCCGCGACCGCGTCGAAAGCCCGCTTGGACGCCTGGTACGCCCGGCCGGCGCCCATCACACGCCCCGCTCGCGCAAGAAATCGCGGATAACGCCGAAAACCCGGTCCTTATCAGCATCAGTCAAAGACGACCCGCTCGGGAGAGTCAGGCCGTTTCGGAACAGCCGCTCGGATTCGCCCCCCAGCCAACTACGGGCACCGGCGAAGACCGGTTGCAGGTGCATCGGCTTCCACAGCGGACGGGACTCGATTCCCGCCGCCCCCAGTGCCTCCCCCAACTGCGCCACGTCCCAACCCGCCGCACCAGGTTCAACAATTACCGCGCTCAACCAGGCGTTGTCCTCAGCGCAGCCAGCGGAGAGCACAGCGGCACCGGGGACGCCCGCGAACGCGGCCTTGTAGCGCTCACGCAGCCGGCGCCGGGCCGCGACCATTGCGTCCAGGCGCTCGAGCTGCGCCCTGCCCAGCGCCGCCAGCAAGTTGGACATCCGGTAGTTATAGCCCACCTCGGTGTGCTCGTACCAGGCAACCGGCTGACGGGCTTGCGTCGCAAGGTAGCGAACCCTCCTCGCCATGGCTGGATCGTCAACCAGCAACGCCCCCCCACCCGAGGTGGTCATGACCTTGTTCCCGTTAAATGAGACCGCGGCCGCGGTTCCGAAACTCGCGGCCGGGCGTCCCCCGAGGGATGCTCCCATCGACTCGGCGGCGTCTGACAGCACGGGGATACCGTACCGGCTCGCGATCTCGCTGATAGCCTTGTGATCCGCCACATGCCCCAGCAAGTCAACCGGCAACACCGCCTGCGCCTGCCGGCCTTCTCCAGCCAGTTGCGCCAGACCCAACTCCAACAGTTCTGGGTCGATGCAACCACTGGCGTCGCAATCGACAAACATCGGCTCCGCGCCCGTGTACACGATTGCATTCGCCGTCGCCGCGAATGTCATCGTCGCGGTCACCACCACCCCTCCCGGGCGCACCCCCAAAGCCAGCAAGCCGAGGTGCAGGGCTGCGGTACCCGAAGACAACGCCACGCACTCGCCGCGGCCGCAATAGGCGGCGAGCTCAGCCTCGAACGCGTCGACCTCGGGACCAAGCGGCGCAATCCAACCCGAGCGAGCGGCCCGGAGTAGATACTCCTGCTCCCGGGGACCCACGTCCGGTAGCGACAATCCGACGTGTTCAGCCATGGGGCACCGCCAGCCTCGCGACCATGTGAGATGAACGGCGGGTTGGCCCGGGCGATGGGCGGTAAACCTGCACTCCGGCCAACCCGGTAGCGCCCGGCAGCCTGCGCCGCGTAATCACAAATCTGCCACCGCTGTGACGGTGATCCGGGCCGGGGCGCCTCCGCCGCTCGTGACAGCCGGCGCCTTCGGCTTGCGCGGCCGGCTGCTTGCCGATTCCTCTCCCACATCGCCCGCCGCTGAATTGGGGCGCGCCTGGCTCTCTTCTCCGCGCCAACGAGCAATCCCACCTTGCGCCGCCTCCAGGGGGTCCAGTGGCGGCACTGCCACCCGCCTGACAAGGGGGTGGTGGCCGGGCTGGCCGGCCTCGTCAACCGAGAACAACGCCTCGTGGAGCTTTTCGCCCGGCCTCAGGCCCGTGAACTCGATGCCGATGTCACGGCCGGATTGGGCGATCATCTGCCGCGCCACGTCGACAATTTTGACCGGCTCGCCCATGTCCAGCACCAGGGCATCCCCCGGGTTGCCGCCCGCGCCCGCCTGCAACACCAACTCGCAGGCTTCGGGAATGGTCATGAAATACCGCGTCACCTCGGGGTGGGTCACCATCAGCGGGCCGCCACGCGCAATCTGGTAGCGGAACGTGTCCAGCACAGAGCCCCTCGACCCCAGCACATTGCCGAAACGCACCGAGACATACGGCGCCGCCAAGTCCTTGGCGTACCAGGCTGTGATCCGCTCGGCCACGCGCTTGGTCAAGCCCAGCACGCTAGTCGGGTCTGCGGCCTTGTCCGTCGATATGTTGACAAAGCGGCCAACCCCTGCCTCGGCGGCGCAACGCAAGGCGTTCCAGGTGCCAAGCACGTTGGTCTTCCAACCCTCATCCGGGAAGCGCTCCAGCAGGGGCAGGTGCTTCAAGGCCGCGGCGTGGAAAACCACATCCGGCTTCTCGCGCTGGAACACGGCGGACAGAGCCTCGTAGTCGCGGATATCGCACAGCACCGTGTCATCTCTGTGCAGCAAGCCCGAGCCGGAGATGGTCAACGCCACGGCGTGCAGAGCTGATTCGTCCCGGTCCAACAGCACCACCCGGGTGGGCACCAAGCGGTGGACTTGGCGCGCGAGCTCAGAACCGATCGACCCGCCGGCCCCGGTGATCAACACCACACGGCCGTTGATGTACCCGGCGATCGCCGTCAAATCGGTCGCCACCGGGCGCCGGCCCAGCAAGTCGGTCACCTCCAAGCTGCGAATCTGGTCAAGCCGGAACCTGCCGCCAATCAACTCGGCGAAAGGAGGCACCACGGACAGCGCCAGTCCGGCGCGCTTGCACTCGTCGGAGACCCGGGCCAGAAACGTTGGCGTGGCGCGCGCGATGGCAACCACAACCACCCGCGCGCCATGCTTCTGGGCCAGCGCGACCAGGTCTGCGCCGGTGCCCAGCACCCTGGAAGACTCAACCCTGCGGAACCGCTTGGACAAATCGTCGTCAACAAACCCCACAATTGAGTACTTGGCATCCCCGGTGGCGCCGATCTGCCGGGCAATCTGGTGCCCAATCTCCCCCGCGCCGTAGACCAGGGCCGGGATCCCCCGCCCGTCGTCAGAGCGGCGGCGGCGGAAGTCCGAGAAGCTGCGCCAGGCGCAGCGCCCGGCGAGCATCATTATCAGCGCCAGCGCCGGCAGGCCGAGGAGAATGCCACGCGGCGTGCCCAGGCGAAGCAGATCCGCAACAGCCAGCAACACCACGCCGATTCCCGCGACGGTCATGCCAAGCCACGACACGTCAGTGAATGAGCCGACGCGGCCCCGCCCCAGGTAAACCTGCGTCCCCAGGCCCCCAATCACCTGGCAGCACACCGCCGCCGCCAAGTAAATGAGGGTGCCGGCCCACTCCTTGGTAGGCATGGCGAGGTCGTAGCGCATCAGTATGAGCCAGCCCAAAGCCGCCACCCAGCACAGCACATCCCACAGGATCAAGCCAGCGGTACGGTGCCGCCTCAGCAGCCGCAGCATGTATAACCTCCTGGGAACCAGGGCTCTGAACCAATGCCTGGGGTCGATGCGGGGAAAGAGCTCACTACTTCGACACTGTATCACCGGCGGAAAGAGTTAGCCATGCTCAGCAGCGTAAAAGCTCCCTGCGGCGGCCTTGCCGCGCTGCCGTGCTGGCCGCTCGCAGCGGCCTGTCCCAGCGGCTCTAGACTAGGCGCGCCCCGGCGGGGACCCCGAGATGAGCGGGCTCGTGGGCTAGCCTGGAATGCGAGCGAGCGGCGAGCGAACCGTTCAAACCGCTGGCTCGCACTCGCCGTCACCAGACAGCCCCGGGGAGAGGCAATCGGCTTGACGGCCGTTCCAACCGTTAGGACGGAGGCGAAATAGTGACCGAGCAACCCGCGCCGCGAGGAGCTGCCGCACCGCCGGATAGCGCTGCAGCACCGCCCGCAGGCCCAGCCGCCAGAAACCGGATCGCGACTTGGCTGGGGCGCGTGCTGGCGCTGGGGGTGGTGGGCGGCGGGGTAGGCGCTCTGGTGGTGGTGGCGCGGTTGGGGATGCTGCCGACACTTTGGCTGGCGTTGATCGCGGCGGCCGGCGTGCTGATCGCGGCCGCAGTGGGGTTAGGTTTGTGGCTGACCAAGGCGCCGCCCCACTGGGCGCGGTTTGGCGCCTTGGCGCTGGTGGCGGTGATAGGAATGGCGGGCGAGGGGCTGGTCTTGAAGGGGTTCCTCGACTACAAGGAGTTCTACAAAGAGACCGCGCCCGCGCTGCCCACCCAGGATTACGCGGTGATCGCTTTGGACTCGCACGCCCCGGAGGCTGACTCCTTGACCCGGGAAGTGATCGGGGAGATCGTCAGCGACCCGAACCGGGAGGCCGTGGAGGCCCACTTGCAGGAGCGATACAAGACCACCTTCGCCACTTGCCCCGACCCGACCGATCTGGCCGCTCAGCTAACCGCCGGGCGCTTTGACGCCGTAGTGCTCAGTACCAACACCTACGCCGCCTACGAGGAAGGGGACCCTGAGTTCTTCGCCTCCACACAGGTGATCTACAGCTTTGACATCGAGACGGCCATGGCGGCGCCCTCTCCGGCGCCGACCGTACCCGTTGGGGACTCGTTCATTGTTTACATCTCTGGTATCGACACCTCTGGGCCCATCAGCCGGGTGTCGCGGTCAGATGTGAACATTCTGATGGCCGTCAACCCCAACACGGGCAAGATTCTGCTGGTGAACACGCCGCGCGACTACTACGTCCAACTCCACGGCACCGAGGGCTCAACCAAGGACAAGCTGACCCACGCCGGGAACTTCGGGGTGCAAAAATCGATCGACACCCTGCA
>JAITJY010000397.1 GCA_031278675.1 Bifidobacteriaceae bacterium | reverse complement strand
ATTGCCCAAAAGGAGCGGATCCAGCCCGTTTTGGGCAATTGCGGACAACACCCCGCGCCCATCCAGGCGCCGATCGACCCGCCGGGGACGCTCTCAACGCGGTCGGCGGTTCCGGATGCCGGTGTCAAGGGTTCGCGGACGGCTGGTCGCGGACCCGGGCCGGCCGCGCGCTGGCTTGACATGGCCGAACGCGTCCCCGTAGCCTCGGTGGACCGGACTGTTCAATTAGGAACTGGACGCCATGATTTCGAACGCTCCGGCCGGTCACCGCCCCCCACTAGAAAGGGACGCCATGCTCAACCGCCCCGAGTTCGTGGTGCTCAACGCGCTACGCGAGGGCAAAGCGAAGTCGCAGCGGGCGATCGCGGCAGCTGGAGGAGTCTCACTCGGCACGGTCAACTCCACGCTGCGCCGCCTCCAGGAGACGGGCCACGCCGACGGCTTCGAGCTGACCGAGCAAGGACTCCAAGCGCTGGCGCCCCACAAGGTCGACAACGCCATCATCATGGCCGCGGGAATGTCCACCCGCTTCGCACCGATCTCCTATGAACGGCCCAAGGGACTCCTGGTAGTCAAAGGCGAAGTGCTGATCGAACGCCTGATCCGCCAGTTGCGGGCGGCGGGCGTCGATGACATCACCCTGGTGGTGGGATACAAGATGGAGCAGTTCCTCTACCTTGAGGACGCGTTCGGCGTCCGCATCGCGATCAACCGCGAGTACGAGACCCGCAACAACCACTCCTCCCTCAAGGTGGTCGAAGACCGGCTGGCGAACACCTACATCTGCTCGTCGGACAACTACTACACCGAGAACGTCTTCACCCCATACGTCTACCACGGCTACTACGCAGCGGTCTGGAACGAGGGCCCGACCGACGAATGGCTGCTCAAGTGGGGCAATCACGACAGGATCACGCATGCGGCTCCGGGTGGGCGCGACGGCTGGATCATGCTCGGAGAGGCATACTTCGACCGGGCCTTCTCACGGCGCTTCGTACAGATCTTGAACCAGGTCTACGATCATCCAGCCACCGCGCCGCTGCTCTGGGAAGCGGTCTACGCCGACCACATCAAGAGTCTCGACCTGCATATCAAGCGCTACCCACCCGGAGTGGTCCACGAATTCGACTCCCTGGACGACTTGCGCGCCTTCGACCGGGACTTCCTGAACAACATCGACTCCTCGATCCTCGACAACATCTGCCGCACCCTGGAAGTGCGGCGCGACGACTTAGGCGCCTTTGAGCCCATCCCCCTGGGCCTGTCAAATCTCTCCTTCCGGTTCGACGCCCAGGGTAAGACCTACGTCTACCGCCACCCAGGGGTGGCGGGGCAAGGGATCATCAACCGCCGGGCAGAGGCCGAGGCTGAAGCCATCGCATTGGACCTGGGCCTGGACCGCACCTTCATTCATCTAGACCCCGAGACCGGCTGGAAGCTGTCCAAGTTTGTCCACACCACAGAACAGTTCGACTACCACAATCCGGCCCACGTAGAACAAGCGCTGGCGCTGGCGCGCCAGCTGCACACCAGTGGCAGGACAGTCTCCAATGACTTCGACCTCCATGAGGAGACAAACAAGATCAAAGCCCGCCTGGCGCCTGGCGGGTCCGAGGGAGCTGGTCAGCGTCTAGGCTTTGCCGACTTCGACGAACTCGACGCCCGCGCCGGCAGGATATACCGCCTCGTCCGGGAGCAGGGGGCGGCGCCCGTCCTCAGCCATGGTGACTTCTACGACCCGAACATACTGGTCAAAGGCCAAGAGATGTTCTTGATCGACTGGGAATACTCGGGCATGAGCGACTACGCGGCCGATCTGGGCACGTTCGTCTGCTGCTCCGATTACACCTACGACGAGGCCCTCGGAGTGCTGCGCGCCTATTTCGGCCGCGAACCCACCCCCGAGGAGTTCCGCCACTGCCTCACCTACATCGCCCTAGCCGCGCATTACTGGTTCGTCTGGGCGTTGCACAAGGACGCTTGCGGCGAGGGCGTGGGCGACTACCTCTATCTCTGGTACCGCTTCGCCAAGGAATACGGCGAGCGGGCCGAAGCCCTCTACTGACCACCGCGCCGCTGAAGGGACACGAACCGTGGAAACCGTTGGAACCGTAGTCGTATACATCATCATGGCCTGCGCGGCGATCGGCTGTGTGGCTTCGGTGGTGAAACCGTCCGGCGCCCTGGGCAAGGAGTTCACCGCCGGGATCGACGCGATCGGCCCGATCTTTCTCCCAGTCGCCGGGATCATGGCGGCCGCGCCGTACTTGACCAAGTTCGTCTCCTCGGTGTTCGGGCCGGCGTTCAAGGCGGTGGGTGCGGACCCGGCTATGGCCGCTACCACCTTCATCGCTGTGGACATGGGCGGTTACCAGTTGGCAGACCAGCTAGCCCAGACCCGCGAATCGTGGATCATGGCCATGATGACCGGCTACATGGCGGGAGCCACCATCGTGTTCACCATCCCCGTGGCCCTCAAGATGTTGCGTAAACGGGATCAGAAATATCTGGCCCTAGGGACCATGTCCGGACTCCTGGCCATACCCTTCGGCGTCTTGACATCATCGGCGGTCATCGCGCTGACCGATCCCGCGATCCGGGAGGTCGTCTCGACCAGCGGCGCCGGCACGTATCAGCTCGGCCTGATGTGGCTGACCATTTTCCGCAACCTGATTCCTTTGGCTATCATCTGCCTGGCCCTGGCCTTGGGGCTCATGTTCAAACCGGACGCCATGATCAAAGGCTTCCTGGTGTTCGGCCGCCTTCTTGAATCCGCTCTCAAAATCGTGTTGGTGTTGGTTGTGATCGAATATTTCACGGCGCTGCCGTCGCGGGCCCTCGGCCAATGGTGGGGGTTCGATCCGGTGATCGCCGACGAAGCGGACATGTTCCGCGCGCTCGAAGTGTCTGGCGCCATCGGCCTCATGCTGTGCGGCGCTTTCCCCATGGTTTACCTGATCAAACGCTACTTGGCGAGGCCGTTGGGCGCGATTGGACGAGTCTTCGGGCTGTCCTCCGACGCCACCGCAGGCCTGCTCGCCGGCGCCGCCAACGTGTTGGCCCTGCTGGCCATGATCAAACAGCTCAAAGCCAAAGACAAGGTGGTTTGCCTGTCTTTTGCGGTCTGCTGCGCCTTCCTCTTCGGCGACCATCTCTCCTTCACGGCGAATTTCCAGCCGTCTCTGATTGTTCCGGTATTGGTAGGCAAATTCGTGGCCGGCGTGATCGGAATCGTCTTCGCCTTCCTCCTCGCCGTCAAGAAGGCCGAGCAGTTGGAGCGGGCGGACCAAGCCGCCGACGCGGAGCAAACCGCGGACACAGCGCCCGACCCGGTCGCAACGCCTACCACCGCCTAGCGTCCAGGGGCCAAGGCGCCAAGCCCGCTAAGACGCCTGAGCCCTGCCTAGAACACAGGACCGGGCGGACTCCAAGTCCGCACTTCTTCCGCTGGAAGCAAAGAGGCGCCCGCGCCTCTCGGCGCCCGCCTTCGGCGAGTTGGGACTCGATCCGGCGCGTTTGCGCAGGTTCGTGGGATGCGGCGCTGGCCGGCTTAGCGCCCGGCGCCGCTGGGGTCCGACTGGAGTACGCCGGCGCTCAGAGATCCTCGGGTAGACTCTGGCGGGTCGCCGAGGCGCCGCCTGCCACGTGCCCTCCTCGGCCAGTGTCAGCGAATCTAGAGCGACGAAGGTGTGAATGGAAGTCTTCAATACGCTGTTTGGCGTGCCCCTGGGGTACCTCCTCTACTGGTGCCACGCGGTTGTTCCGAACTACGGCGCGGCTCTCATCCTATTCACGCTGGCCACCAAGGCGGTCCTGTTTCCCCTTTCACTGCTGGCCCAGAGGAATGCCGTCACAATGGTGCGCATCAGGCCGCGACTCGACGACATCAAGCGCCGCTTCGAGGGCAACAACACCCAGCTGCTCGACGAACAAAAGCGCCTCTACAAGCGGGAGCGTTACTCCTCGTTCAAGGGCATGGTCCCCATGCTGATCCAGATCCCGATCATCCTGGGCCTCATCAACGTGATCTACAAGCCGCTCCAGCACTTGCTGCACACCCCGGCCGCCCTCACCCGCCGCCTGGTGCTGCGCACCGCGGAAATCCTTGACACGCCGGTCAGCGAGCTCGGCTACGGCGCCCAGCTAAGGGCGATGGAGCAGGTCCAAGCCAACCCCGCCGCGTTCGCCGACCTGCCCGGGATTGCCGACCAGGCCGGCGGGACGGGCGTCCTGGAGAACATCGGGCGGGTCAACCTCGACTTCTTCGGCATGGACCTGGCCCAACTCCCATCCTGGAGTTCGCCGACGATCGTCTGGCCGGTGTTGTCTGCCCTCAGCGCTCTGGCGCTCTGCCTGTACCAGAACCGTTATTTTGTGCTGAACCGTTTCCAAAGCCCCACCGCCAATTGGGCGATGACGATCTTCATGGTGGCTTTCTCGGGCTATTTCGCGCTGGTGTTGCCCTGCGGGCTCGGCCTCTATTGGACCGCCGGCAACTTGTTGAGCATCGCTGTGGTGTGGCTCGGCAACTTAGCGTATCCGCCCGAGAAGCACGCGGATCTGACCGCGGTGCCCCGCCCGCCCGCATTGACACGCGAGCAGAAGGCCGCAGCCCGCGCCGAGCGTTCCCTGAACCGCGCCCGCGAGAAGCGCGACGCCGACCGATTCCAGGCCACACCGGGCAAGCAGCTGATGATCTATTCCGAGTCCTCGGGCTATTGGAAGTATTTCCGACGCCTTGTCGAATGGCTCCTCGCCAACACAGGTGTCACTGTCCACTATGTGACGTCCGATCCAGCCGACAAGATCTTTGGACGCGACCACCCGCGCCTCCAGACCTATTACATTGGACAGCGCGCCCTGATCTCCTTCATGATGAAGCTGGACGTGGCAGTCGTGCTGATGACCTTGCCCGATCTGGAAATATTCCACATCAAGCGGTCGCTGGTGCGTCCCGACGCGGAATACATTTATCTAGATCACGGCATGACCAGCCTCCATCTGATGCTGCGGGAACACGCGTTAGATCATTTTGACACCGTTTTCGCTTATGGGCCTAACCACATCGAAGAGATCCGGCGGCTCGAGGAGCTGTCTGGCCTTCCAGCGAAACGTGTGGTGGTCACCGGGTACGGATTGTTGGACGACCTCATTGAATCAGTCGAGTCTCTTGAAGCCCAAGACGCCGCCGAACGGCCCGAACCAACCGAACCATCCGAACCATCACAAGCACCCGACACGCCCACCAGCAGCCCACCGCCCGTCGCCCTGATCGCGCCAAGCTGGCAGATCGACAACCTGATCGAGGTTTGCCTCGAAGCGACCGCGCGACCGCTGGTCCAAGCGGGCTTTCGCGTGGTGGTGCGCCCACATCCTGAGTTCGTCAAGCGCTTCCCGAACAAGATCGCCGCGGCGGCCGAGGCGCTGTCCGCCGAAATCGCCAGCGGACAGCTAGAATTGCAGACCGATTTCTCCTCGAACTTCACCGTTTACACCGCCGATGTCGTCGTCACGGACTGGTCTACGATCGCCCAAGAATTCAGCTACGCCACGCTCAAGCCGGCGATTTTCGTCAACACGCCGATGAAGGTGATGAACCCGAATTGGGAAGCGGTGGGCGCGCCCCCGCTCGACATCACTTTACGCGACATGATCGGCGTCTCAGTCGACACGGATGATTTGCCGCGGATCGGTCAGATCGCGCGTGAGCTGGTCGCCAGCCGCGCCGCTTGGCGAGATAGGATCAAGGCCGTCCTCGAGGACAACATTTATTATGTCGGCTCCTCCGAATTGGCGATGGGCGAATACATCCTCGAGGCCGTCGCCCGGACCGCGCCGCCCGCGACGCCGCCCGCCAAATCCCCCGCGGCAGGGGGTGACCAGGACCGTGCCGTCATCCCCGCCCGCTGACACCCGCCGTCCGCGCCAAGCGCCCATCCGCACGATGCCGTCAACCCCGCCCGCGCACAGCACCAGTCCGCGCCGGGCCCGGCTGCGACGGCTGACCGCGCTCAGCGCCTGGATCGCTTTCGTCTTCTCGGTCGCGATGCCTAACGCCGCCCACGCCTATATCGACCCGGCCACAACCAGCTACCTGATCCAGGTGGTGTCCGGGGTGGTGATCACGCTGTCTGTCGCGATCGGCGTGTTCTTCCGCCGGATCGTGCTTTGGCTGATGACCGGGCAGGCCCGAGCGGCTGCCTCATGGGCGGCGCTGGCGGCGCGACGGCGCGCCAGGCAGCGCTGCTATCGCCGCCGCGGCAAACATCCTGCCGCTGCGCTCGCCACCGCATCCCCGCCGACCGCCATTGCCGCGCTCGCCGCCACATCCCGGGCCAGCGCCGCGCCACTCACCGCCGCCACGCCGGTCACAACCACCACCACCGAGTTCACCGCCACCACCACCACCGGCACGGAGTTCACCACCGCCGAGTTCACCGCGCCCACCTCGCCCCCGGGCGTCGGACAGGCCCCGGGCGCCGCGGCGCCCGGTGCCGGCCCCAGCCCTGCGACCACCACGCCCCACCCGGAAGACAATCCGGCGACCGGCACGGCTCCCGACTTGCGCTACGCGCGCTCGGTCGCGGACGTGGAGCGCGCCGCCAGGCGCCCCGTGGTCGCCACCGGAGGGGCCGCCGGGCTCGGCCCGAACGGGCGTGAACAGCGCGAACGGTTCCCCGCGCCACCGGCCCAGCCCAAACCGGACCCAGACGCCGCTTCCCAGGCACCGCCCAAGCTAACCCGGACCAGTTGGGCGTATCTCTGGGCCGACGGCCGGCCGTTCAAGCGCCGCGCGCTGGTCGCCACCGCCTGCGGTCTCGCGCCCGCGTTCCTGTTGTGCTTGTTCGGCCCACTGGACCTGTTCAGTCAAAACGCCACCGAGTTCCCGTTCGGCTTCAGCGAGCTGATCCAACCGATCGGCCTCATATTCCTCGGCGTCTCGGCCGTCTTCGTGGGGATACTGCTCCCGCTGCGCGGCCGCATCCTCGACGCGGCCGCCTCGCTGATGCTCGGCATCGCGTTCGCGGCGCTGATCCAAGCGACGTTCCTCAACGGGAGTTACGGCGAGTTCAACGGCCAACCGATCCGCTGGGAGGAATACAAGACCCTTGGCGTCGTGAACTTGGCGCTGTGGGTGGTGATCATCGCCGCGCCCCTGGTCCTCCGGCTCATCAGCCGCCGCGTCTGGGGTGTCGTGGCCTGGCTGGCGCCCACCGTCATCATGGCCTCTGGCACGTTTGCCCTGCTCAGCGACTATTCGAACCCAGAGGTCGAACTCGTCGTCACGGAGCCGGACTTGGCCGAGCTCCCAACCTATGAGGGCGTCTTAACAGTCTCGCAGACCGCGAACCAATACGTGATCGTGTTGGACATGATGGACCAGAAGTTCGTGGAGTCGATCAGCGCGGAAGAACCGGACTTCTTCAGCTCCCAGCTCGACGGGTTCACGGAGTTCGACAACCACATCTCCAACTACACGCGCACACTTCCCTCCGCTGTCGACATGCTCACAGGCGAGCGCTACTACTTCGACGAGCCGCCCGACCAGTATTTCGCCCGCGCCTACCGCGACGGCGATTTCCTGCCACGCCTCCGCGACGCCGGCTATTCCACCAACATCTACGCCACCAACCGGTACTCGTATTTCGACATCTCAGACATAAGAGACCTCGCCGACAACGTGCGCCTGGTCAAGAGCAAAGTGACGTGGACCTCCATTATCGAAGGTGTCTACCGCCTCGACGGCTTCCGCTACGCGCCACAGATGGCCAAGCCCACCTTCTGGGCTTCGGATCTGCGGTTCGCGCGGAAAGCTAGCGGCCTCACCCTGCAGGGCCCCTTCTCGAATAACAACTTCGAGTTCCACGCCAGGCTCAAAGCTTTCGACATGACAGTCGGCGGCGCCCAGCCGCGGTTCTCCTTCATTCACTTGGACGGCGCCCACACCCCCGTCAACATGAACCGCGACGCGGAGCACATCCCGAATAACTCGGGGACACTCGAGGATCAGGCCCGCGGCGCTTTCAAGATCACGTTCGACTTTCTCGACGAGTTGCGTCGCGTCGGCGCCTATGAGGACGCCACGATCGTCATCACCGCCGACCACGGCCACTGGAAGGACGATGGCGACGTCGGCGCCCTCGACAAACCTCGGCTCACAGCGTTGTTCGTCAAGCCCGCGGGGGCCGCAGGCACACCCCTGGCGCACAGCGTCGCCCCGACGCAGTTCGAGAACGTTCGCGCCTTCCTCCTCGAAGAGGCCGGCCTGGCCGAGGAGAGCGACCCGTTGACAGTCTTCGAGCTGCCTGACGACGCGTCGGTCGTCAGGGACTTCTTCTACCGCGACGGCACCAACGTGGCCAACGGCGCGACCGAACATTGGCAAGTCGCTGGCGAAGCTCACGATTGGAACAACTGGCATTTCATCAGCCGCGAACCGACGCTGTACTGGGATTAGCCGCGACCTCGCCAACGACATCCTCCAAGCCTTCCCCGACACTTCAGGCCCCGCATCCGGCCCCTCCTGCGATGACCACCACACCTTCAAATGCAAAGAGCTAGAAAAGTGTCGATCCACCAGCGGATTTGGGCCAGGCAGGCGGCGTCGACGGCGCCGGCATAGGACTTGACGCGTTCGCGCGAGAGGGTTCTGAGTTGCTCGGTCATGGCGAAGCAGGGCCGGCTGAGCAGCAATTCCGGGCCTGTCAGGCGGACCTGGTTGGGCCAGCCGCGGTCAACCGTTGTGACCGGCACGCACCAGAACATCGAGTCGACAACGCTGAGGTACGAATCGGAGGACACGCACACCACCGGCCGGTTCCCGCCTTGCTCCCGCCCGACCGCGGGGTCCAGCCAGACCCAGGCGACCGTCCCCGGCCCCAGCTCAGGCATTGTTCGAGTGCGCCAGTTCAGCCTGCTCCCAACCCGCCGCCTCTTGCCGCCAAGAGTCCATCAAATCTGGCGGCGTGGTTGCGATCGCCCTGCGCAGCGCCCCCATCGCAGCTTGGCGATCTGCCATGTCCGCCATCGCGGCGAGGTGGGCGCCCAGCGTCCGCCCGCTGGCGGCGGCCTGCCGCTTCAGCCGGTCCCGCAACGCCGAGTCCACCTTGATAGTCGTCATAGTCATACCCAAAGTATACTGCCGCTGGGGCGGCATCGACCCCCCTCACCAAGGCCCATGCCGTCCAGTCCCGCAACACCCAGCCCGTCAACGAAGATGCCCACGGCCAAGGCCGCGGAACTCTACACTTCTCGCCTCCGGCGGGAGAAGTGTAGGAATGGTCAGACCCGCCCGGATCGGCGTCAACCGGACCGGAACTGCCGCAGGGCCCTGACCTGCGGAAACACGCGCCAGGCGGGTTCGCCGCCAACACCCGGGCCG
>JAITJY010000385.1 GCA_031278675.1 Bifidobacteriaceae bacterium | reverse complement strand
CGTGGACCTTCCCGATCCGCCAGGTGGCGCCCGCGATTGGCCAAGCGGAACTGGACCGCGCCGTCGCCGCGATAGCAGAACCGCTGCTCAGCGGGCCGGTGACGGTGAACGTCGATGCGGCGAGCGTCGAGTTGCCGGTCGCGGCAGTGGCAGCGGCCGCGCTGATCACCCCGGACAATCCCGCCGCGCCAGCCACCGGGGACGCCCAACTGGTGTTGAGCTGGGACCGGGACTTGCTGGTCGCAGCCGTGCTGAAGGGCTTGCCGGAGGGCCTGGTGACCAACGCCTCGAACGCGCACTTCGCGTTCGACGGGGACCAGGTGGTGATCGCCGACGGCACCCCGGGGACCACCCTGGAGCCGGCGGCGCTGGCTGATGCGATGAGTGTCGCCGCCCTAGCTGGCGGCGAGGCGCGAGTCGCCACCGTGGCGTTGACCCGGATCGACCCGGCGGAGGGGCGGGCTGAACTGGAGCAACTCGGCGTCACGGAGGTGGTGGGCCGCTTCGAGACGCAAGCCACCAACAACGCCGACCGGACCCGCAACCTGCGCAAAGCCGCTGAGATGGTGACCGGGACGTTGATCCGCCCCGGCGAAGAGTTTTCCCTGGACCAAGCCTTGGGCCATCGCAGCGCGGAGACCGGCTGGTTCAATGCGGGAGTCGTGGTGGCCGGTGTGGCGCAAGAGGGAATTGGGGGCGGGCTGTCACAATTCTCGACCACCTTGTATAACGCCGCCCATTTGGCCGGCATGGTAGATGTTGAACACACGCCCCACGCGAACTACTTCTCGCGTTACCCGGCGGGCCGTGAGGCGACCCTGTGGGAAGGCGAGATTGACAATGTGTTCCGGAACGACACGCCGTACGGCGTGGTACTGCGCGCTGGTGTAACCGACGGACTGCGGGTTTGGGTGGAACTGTGGTCCACCAAGTATTGGTCAGTTGAAGCCGGTCTTGGCCAGCCGCATTCTTATGTCGCCCCGCGCACCATCGAATCAAGCGCCGCTGATTGCATCCCGCAAGCTGGCGGGAGCTCCGGTTTTCAGGTGGAATACTGGCGGATCAAAACCGACCCGGATGGCAACGCCCAGGACCGCGAAGAGTGGAAATGGCGCTACGACCCGATGAACACGATTGTCTGCACCGGCCAGCCCTGACTTGCCGGTGCGCCTGAGTCAAGGCCTCGTCAAAGTGGTGGAATGGTGGCCTTGACCTGCGGGTCTAATGGGGATACGCGGGCGTGAATGGCGTGGTGGTCGGCCAGGTGTAGGTCGACGCGAAGACGAACGAGATACCCGATCCGCGCCATCGACAAGGAGAAGGTCTGCCCCGACCGGCGGATGAGTAAGTCTCCCGCTCGGCTGGCGCGGTGATCCGGGGTCAAGCGGTCAGACGCCGCCGAGGCGGTTTCGCCAGTAGTCTGGTCGGCGCTTGTCGTGCGCGTAGGCGATGACGATCACTTCGTCGTCGCGCACGAGGTAGACAATCCCGTAGGGGAAGCCTTTCACGCTCTTGCGCCTCACGGCGGGAACTCGCTGGCGGCCCCGCCACAGCGGGGAGGTGTCCGGCCACGCGCGGACGAGGTCGATGGCGACCGCGACCTGGACGACAAGACGGTCGCCAAGCCCGGACTCCTGCCCGTCGTACCAGAACGCGGCGTCGCTCAGTTCGACGCGAGCCGCCGGATGGGCGCGCCAGGGAAGAAGCGTCACTTGCGGCGGGCGGCCAGCTCGGCCCGGGTCTGGCGCAGAGATTCTTCGCCGTCGATCGGTTCGACCCCGCCGGAGACGACCTCATCGACACGACGGTCGATCTCCTCGTCCCAGGCCGCGTCGACCTCGGCCTGCTCGGCGTTGTCGATCTCCAAGAGCGCCAGCGCGGCGATCTCCCGCTCATCGGGGGACAGATCCTTGCCCAGGGCGATGTAGTCAGCGAGTCTCGGCGTCACGAGCCGAGTTTACCGCCGCCGCCGGCGGGCCGCGCCGTTAGGCTAGAGCCGTGACCTATGTGATTGCCCAGCCCTGCGTTGACGTCAAGGACCGCGCCTGCGTCGACGAATGCCCCGTGGACTGCATCTATGAGGGAGCCCGCTCCCTCTACATCCACCCTGACGAATGCGTCGATTGCGGCGCGTGTGAACCGGTTTGCCCCACGGTGGCGATCTTCTACGAGGATGACATCCCGCCCGAATGGTCAGCGTATGCACAGGTCAATGCGGATTTCTTTGCTGGGATCGGTTCGCCCGGCGGAGCCGCCAAGACCGGCCCCATCCCGTACGATCCTCCGCTGGTGGCCGCGTTGCCGCCCATGGCCTAACGCTGGTCCGCCGATGGGTTTTGACCTGACCGCATTGCCGGCGTTCCCGTGGGATTCGTTGGAGCCTTTCAAGCGAACCGCTAGTTTGCATCCCGGAGGGATGATTGATCTGAGTGTCGGCTCGCCGGTCGATCCGACCCCCCTCGCGTTGCAGGAGGCGCTGACCGGCGCGTCGAACTCGCCGTCTTACCCGCCTACCATCGGCACGCCCGCAGTTCGGGCAGCCGTCGCCGAGCACTACGCCAGGGTCCGCAGCGTGGCCGGGCTGCCACCGCAGGCCGTGCTCCCGACCATCGGTTCCAAGGAGGCGGTGGCGCTGTTGCCCGCGCTGTTGGGTTTGGGGCCCGGCGACTATGTGGTCCATCCCGCCGTTGCCTATCCAACGTACGATGCCGGCGCTCGCCTCGCCGGAGCAACACCCTTACCAGCGGATTCGCCTTGGGATGTCCCGGAGGATGCGGCCGGGCGCGTCGGCTTGGTGTGGTTGAACTCGCCGTCCAACCCGACCGGGCGGGTGGCGTCCTTAGATGACTTGGGGGCCTGGGTTGACTGGGCGCGGGGCGGCGCCGGCGGCGCTGTGGGCACCGGTGGTGGGGGCACTGGTGATGCTGGGGGCGTTGGCGCTGGTGGCGCTGGTGATGCTGGCGGCGCTGGTGGCGGGGGCGCTCGTGATGCTGGCGGCGCTAGCGGCACCGGTGGCAGGGGAACTGGTGAGGCCAGCGGCGCCGGACGGGCGGGTGGGGCCGCCGG
>JAITJY010000362.1 GCA_031278675.1 Bifidobacteriaceae bacterium | reverse complement strand
ATGGTGTGGCCGCAATTGCCGTCTTCCTGTTTGGTCGGGCCTGGGGCGTGGTCGGCTTGGGAGCTGTCGCCAACGACGGGTGGTTGGACTCGCAGTAGCTGCCAGACCATGATAGCCAGGGCTGTCGCGGTGAGCGGGAAAGCTAGAAGCATGCCAGCAGCCTGCTAAACTCATGCTATGTCAAGCTTGCAAGTCAAGAACTTCCCGGACGATTTGCGCGCTGTCTTGGTCCGGCGCGCGCGCGCCCAGGGCGTGAGTCTGTCGGCCCACGTCGTGGCCGAGCTGAGGCGCGCGGCAGCCTGGCCGACAATGGCCGAATGGCTGGCCCAATTAGAGGCTGAGCCCCCAGCGGGAGGCTCAGCTCAGGCCGACGGCGCCGCCGCCGTCGCCGAGGCCCGCCAGGAATACGATCCCGACGAACGCCACCAGGCGCCATGATCGCGGTCCTCGATGCCAGCGCCGCCGTCGACATGCTGGTCAGGGGGCCGCGGACGGACCGGGTGCGGCAAACTGTGGCGGGCCTGGAGTTGTGCGCGCCACAGCTGGTGGACCTCGAGGTCGCGTCCGCATTGGCCCGCCTTGAGCGGGCCGGGACCATAGACGCCGCGGCGGCTGAGAAGGCGATCAAGGCCTGGTCCGACGCGCCGGTGCGCCGGACCGATCCGCCGGGCCTGGCCCGCCGCGCCTTCGCGTCGCGCGCCAACCTGCGTGTCGCAGACGCCTTCTACGCCGCCTTGGCCATCCAGTTAGCTGTGCCCCTGGTCACAACCGACAGCCGTTTGGCGGCCGCCCCGGCCCCCGGGCTGACGGTCACCCTGATCAACTAACACCCAGCCAGTCTTCGACGACGAGGCCAGCGACGCGCCCAAACTCGCGCCTCGCGTGGGACCGGTGGACGATGCCGCCCACCCGGCCGGGCGGCATCGTCCACAGTGGCGGGACCAAGGGCCGGGGAAGTGTGAGCAAAATCACACGCCCCAAAGCTGCTTCTGACTTGGCGAAACCTTGACCCGCGGGTTACCTTAGACCGCAGTGATGGGACTAAAGGCCCATCCCGTTCGCTAAGCCTCGATCCACCGATGATCGCCGTAGCGAGCAGCACCAGACCGGTGCGATGGGCGTTCCTGGCCGGCGATGGCAGGCTGGAGGCCTGTTGAGCTGGTCAGGGGCGTCCAGCGGGCCTGGCTGGGGCGGCGCAGTAGGCGAGGATCGGTGGATCGAGGCTAAGTCGGGGGAAAGCGCGAGCAACGTCCCAGTGACCTCCGAACGCAAACTCGGCGGGCGGCCGCATCCACCGAAGGAGGAACCATGGGACAGGATTCAAGGCCCGGGGAGGCGGCCGGGGGCGTCGACTACGTCGCCATCGAGGACTCGGCGCAGTTCCGGCGGCTGCGCGCGACCCACCGCCGGTTCGTCATCCCAGCCGTCGCCGCCGGGCTGGCCTGGTACATCGCCTATGTGCTCCTGGCCTCCTGGGCCACGGACCTTATGTCCGCCAAGGTCTTCGGCGACGTCAACTGGGCGGTCGTGTTGGGTTTGGCCCAGATCGCCACCACTTTCGCCGCGACCGGGCTCTACGTCTGGTTCGCCAATCAAAAACTGGACCCGGAGGCCGCCGCCATCCGCCAGGAAATCGAAACCGCCGCAGGGGCGGCGTCATGACCCCGGCCGCCCAAACCTCACTGGCGCTGGCCGACCTGGCGTTGGCGGACCTGGACCCGACCAGCCCGGGCGAGCCGGCCATCAACATCTCCATCTTCTTGGCCTTCGTGGCCGTCACCTTGTTCATTGTGATCAAAGGCGGCGGCGGGGCCAAGCATTCCTCCGGCGAGGAGTTCTTCGCCGGCGGCCGGTCCTTCTCCGGCGCCCAGAACGGCCTCGCCATCTCCGGCGACTACCTCAGCGCCGCCTCCTTCTTGGGCATAGTCGGCGCCATCGCCACCGCCGGCTACGACGGATTCCTCTACTCGATCGGCTTCCTGGTCGCCTGGCTGGTGGCGTTGCTGCTGGTGGCGGAGCTGATGCGGAACACTGGCAAGTTCACCATGGCGGACGTGCTGGCCTTCCGGCTGCGCCCGCGGCCAATCAGGGTGGCCGCCGCCATCACCACCCTGGCGGTGACCTTCTTCTATCTGCTGGCGCAGATGGCCGGCGCCGGCGGACTCGTCTCGCTGCTCCTCGGGATCACCCAAAGCTCCATGCAATCCGTGGTAATCGCCGTGGTCGGCGTGCTGATGATCATCTACGTGCTGATCGGCGGCATGAAAGGCACCACCTGGGTGCAGATGATCAAAGCGGTACTGCTGATTGCGGGTGCAGCCGTCACAACCATCTGGGTGCTGGCCATCAACGGGTTCAGCCTGTCCGAACTGCTGGGCCGGGTCGTGGAAAACACCGGAGCCTTCATGGAAGCCGGTGGCCACGCCAAAGACGCGATGCTGAATCCCGGCCTGAAATACGGCGGGAGCAACTGGGCGAAAATCGACTTCATCTCGCTCGGTTTGGCATTGGTCCTGGGCACCGCAGGCCTGCCGCACGTGCTGATGCGGTTCTACACGGTGCCGTCCGCCAAAGAAGCCCGCAAATCCGTGGTCTGGTCCATTTTCCTGATCGGATTGTTCTACGTGTTCACACTGGTGCTGGGCTATGCCGCAGCCTACATGTTCCCCCCAGGAACCTGGCTCAAAGGGTCCGGTGTGCCCGGCGGCTCCAACGCCGCAGCACCGGTGGTGGCGGCAGCCCTAGGCGGCCCCTGGATGCTGGGCATCATGGCAGCAGTCGCCTTCGCCACCATCTTGGCGGTGGTGGCCGGGCTGGCGATCACCGCCGCGACCTCGTTCGCGCATGACATTTACACCAATGTGATCAAGCAGGGACGGGTTGCCCCCGGGGCCGAGGTACGCGTGGCCAAAGCCACCGTGGTGGTGATTGGCCTGATCGCAATTGTTGGTGGGATCGCCGCTAAAGACCAAAACATTGCGTTTCTGGTCTCGCTCGCATTCGCCGTGGCGGCCTCCGCCAACCTCCCGACCATTGTGTTTTCGCTCTATTGGAAACGCTTCTCCACCAACGGTGCGCTCTGGTCAATGTACGGCGGGCTGATTTCTGCTCTGGTGATCATCACGTTTTCCAAGGTCGTCTCCGGTTCGCCGACAGCCATGTTGCCCGAGGCGGACTTCGCGTTCATCCCGCTGTCCAACCCAGGGATCGTGTCGATCCCCCTCGGCTTCTTGTTGGCCGTGGCCGGCACCGTCTTGACCAAGAGCGAAGACGACCCGGCCAGGGAAGCCGAGATGGACGTCCGCGCCCTGACCGGAGTCGGTGCGGAAAAGGCGATTGATCATTAGTGGGCTGGGTTCGCGCGGGCAGCGTGCGCCTGGCGCCCAGGCGCGCGGGCGACGTACCGTTCCAGGTCGTCTCGGGCGACCCGCACAGGCCTGGCGTCCGGGCGCGCGGGCGACGGGCGGGCGACGGGCGGGCGACGTGCGGGCGACGTGCGGGGCCGCCTCCTGCACCCTTCGGGGACGGGTCCAAGTAGCGTCCCAGGAGGGCGGGCTACACCCTCCCGGGCGCGTGCGCCGGGGACCCAAATTGAATAGATTTCCGTAGCGGCCTTGCGCTGGCCTGCGGAAACGCCGGCCCCGGCTGACTCTAAGGGGGGAGGCGCGCAATGTGGCTGCGCGCCTTGGTCAGCCGGGGCCGACTCCGGCCTGAGCGGTCAGGAGCGGTCAGGAGCTGTGAGGAGCGGTCAGGAGCGGTCAGGACGCCGGCTTGAGGTAGCCGACATCTACCGTCCACATGCCGTTGTATACAATTCCTTCCACTTCAGCGGCATGGCCAATGTTGACGGCAGGTTGGAACAGTGGGACATAAGCCGACTCCTTGTTGGACAACTCACCCCACTTAGCGAAGGCGGCGTTACGCGCCGCCGGGTCAACCAGCGTGTAGCACTCGCCAATGGTTTCAGTGAACTCCGGGCTGGCCTGAGTCCAGTTCGCATAAACATCGCCGAACACATTCTCCTCGGCCCATTGATTCTTCGGCGCGAACACCAGATAACCGGCCGGATCGAGGTACTCCGGCAGCCAGTAAGCCAGACCCACCTCAATGGTGCCGGCCATATAGTCCGCCCAGAACACCGAACCAGGGGTGGGTTTGAGTTCGACCTTGAAACCGGCTTCCTGAAGCTGCGCTTGGAGCATTTCCGCCAGAGACGTGAACTGCAACCCGTAGATTGTCGCATCAGACAGATAAGACAGGTCAATCGTCTCCCCGAACGCACTGGCGATCGGCTCAGCGACCGCCAAATCCCGCTTCAGGCGGGCCGATTCAGGCGCCGCACCGGCAAACTGGAACGGGATAATCGAGTTGAGTTGTTGAGCACCGGCACCAGCCTGCGCCACCAGCGCGTCATAGTCGATCGCAGCGCGCAACCCCGTCAGTCCCTCATAGCCGAAGAAATCGAAGTTGGTCAACAGATAAATACTGGACAACGATGGCGTCGAGAGCACCATACTCGCGTCCAAGGTGGCCGCTTCAGACGGGGAAATGTCGAGCACCATTTGCGCATCGCCCGCTTGCAGGGACATCAACTGGGTCGATGTGTCAGCCTTCCGCAAAATAATGCGGTCATAGCCGGCCGGCTTGTCGCCGTTGTAATTCGGGTTCCTCTTGAGCACCAGTTCAGAGGAGAAATCCGCCCGGTCAATGGTGTACGGGCCGGTCCCGGCGGTAGCCGTGTTGAACCACTTGTCAGCGGTGTCACCCTCACCCATGGTGCCGCCGTTCTCCTCGACCACCTTCTTTTCCACAATGCCGGCCCAACTCGACCCCAGAACACCCGGCAATTCAGGGCGCGGTGTGGGAGACGTGATGGTCAACGTCTCTTCGTCCGTCTTGGTGAACGTCAAATTCGCGAGATACGGCGAGTTGAGAGTGTCAAGGCTCCGGGCGCGCTCAAGTGTGTAGACGGCATCGTCCACCGTAAGTGTTGCCCCCGAAACAAACTTGCGTGTGGTGTCCAACTTGAAAGTGAACTCGGTGTATTCGTCGTTGACGGTCATGGTGGCCAGGCCAGGCACCGTCTTGGACACGTCGCCGCCGTCGAACGTGATCAGCGATTCGTACATCGCCTTGATGCTGAGACCGCCCATCGAAGAACGTTCGCGGGCTGGGTCGGTCGTGTCGAAAGCGTCAAAAGTGGCGTCAATCACCAGCGTTTTTTCGCCATCTCCGGTCGAGTCGGTCCCGGTGTCGCCGCAGCCGGCCACGACCAGGGCACTGGCGGCCATCAGAGCCAGGCCGGTGAGTAAGCGTTTCTTGTTCATGTCTCT
The DNA here is from genome assembly GCA_031278675.1 of Bifidobacteriaceae bacterium. Taxonomy (GTDB): domain Bacteria; phylum Actinomycetota; class Actinomycetes; order Actinomycetales; family WQXJ01; genus JAIRTF01. The sequence goes on along the minus strand of JAITJY010000362.1, from coordinate 677 downwards.
CCTAGGGTTGGGCTCTTACAGTTTCGTTTATCCGTTTGGTTTATCCGTTTGGTTTATCCGTTTGGTTCTCTAATTGGGTCACGTGCCCGGGAGGATTCCCAGGCCATCAGGTTTGGGGATGGAAGCAAGGAGTTGGCGCGTATAAGGGTGGCGCGGTTCGCCCCAGACCCGGTCGGTTGGGCCATCTTCGACAATCTCGCCTTTGACCATCACCAAAAGCCGGTCGGCAATCAGCCGCACAATCGACAGGTCGTGAGAGATGAACAGCAACGCCACGTCCTGTTCCGCCGCCAATTGGCACATGATTCCCGCCACCCGGGCCTGCGTCGAGGCGTCGAGAGAGGAGATCGGCTCGTCGGCGATCAGCAGGCTCGGCTCTGCGGCCAGCGCGCGGGCGATGGCGATGCGCTGGCGTTGCCCCCCCGAAAACGAGCCGGGGAAGCGCGCGGCATCGGCGGCCTCCAACCCCACCCGTTCGAGCCATTCGGCGGGGGTGAGCTGGGCGGCGAGGGTGCCGGGTGTGTCGGGTGTGCCGAGAGCGGGACCGGCGAGGGGACCTGCGGTGCCGGGAGCGCGGGCGCTGCCGGGTGTGTCGGGGGCGGGACCGGCGAGGGGACCTGCGGTGCCGAAAGCGCGGGCGCTGCCGGGTGTGTCGGGGGCGGGACCGGCGAGGGGAC
>JAITJY010000295.1 GCA_031278675.1 Bifidobacteriaceae bacterium | reverse complement strand
AACGACAAGGCGACGATGTCGACCCCCAAGTCGAGCGCGAACCGCAAGTCCGCCACGTCCTTGGCCGTCAGGGCGGGCACGGAGACCGCCACCCCGGGCAGGTTGAGGCCCTTGTGGTCCGAGATCTCGCCGCCCACCTCGACCGTGGTGAGGACATCGGCCCCGACCACCCGCTCGACCCGGAGCACGACCTTGCCGTCATCGATCAGGATGCGGTCGCGCGCCCGGGCGTCGCCCGGCAGCCCCTGGTAAGTGGTCGAGGCGCGCTGCTTGGTGCCCTCGACGTCATCGGTCGTGATGGTGAAGCTGTCGCCGGGGGCCAACTCGACTGGCTGGTGGTCCTTGAAGGTTCCCAGCCTGATCTTGGGTCCCTGGAGATCGGCCAGCACGCCGACCGGCTTGCCCGCCCGCTCCGCCACCGACCGGATGAGCTGGCAGACGGCCCGGTGTTCGGCCTGGGCGCCGTGCGAGAGGTTGAGCCGGGCGACATCCATCCCGGCCGCGACCAGGTCCGCGATGCGGTCCTCCGACTGCGTGGCCGGCCCAATGGTGCAAACAATCTTGGCCCGCCGCATGGCGCCTCCCTGCCAACCCATAGGCGGCCCGCGCCGCCTCCCCGACCAGCGTACAACCGGCCGGGCGGCTGGCGTCAGGCGGCGGGTGGTGAAAACAGTTTGACAAGACGATCCTGGGCACAGTAAGCTGTTTGCATCCCTAGTCGGTCCAACGAAGGTCCCTCCAATGTCGCAGACTAATAGCCAAACGGCGGAATACAACGGCTTCGGGCTGTCCGCCCGCATGGAATCAGCTCTGCTCAACCTGTCTCCGCAGATGGCGCGGATCGCGCAGACGCTGCTCGCCAACCCATCGCTGCCGTTGGAGTTGTCGATCAAGCAGTTGGCCGAGCGGGCCGGCGTGTCCCCGGCGGCGCTGACGCGATTCGCCCAGGCGCTCGGCTACAGCGGCTATCCGGCCCTCCGAGTGGCGGCTGCGGCAGATCACGGCCGCTCGACCGCGCATGAGGCCTGGGAAGCTCAGATGCCGCAGGAGATTGGGGCTGACACGGCCCCCCGCGACCTCATCAACACCCTGCTCAGCGCGCAGGTTTCGGCGCTTCAGACGGCGGCTGACTTGCTCGACCCGGCCAAACTGAGCGAGTTGGCGGACGCCATCTGCCGGGCGCGGCAGATCGACATCTACGGAATCGGCGGCAGCGGGGTCAGCGGCACCCGGATGGCGCTGAGCTTGTACGCCATCGGGCTGAACGCTAGATGCTGGTCTGAAGTCGAATTGGGGTTGGGCTCGGCGGCGCTGTTGGACCAAGACTGCGTCGCCATCGGCATCTCGGTCTCCGGACGCACCGGCGACACCTTGGCCATGACCCAGGCGGCCGCCGCCCGGGGCGTCTTCACGGCCGCCATCACCTCCTATCCCACGTCGCCGCTGGCCCGCGCGGCGGACACCGTCATCCACACCTGCCCGCCTGGTCTGCGCATCAGGCCGTCCGCCCTGGCCTCCGAACAAGGCCAGACCTTCGCTCTCAACGCCCTTCATCTCATGGTGGCCCAGCGCCAGTACTCCCGCTCCCGTCAGGCGGCGGAGGCGACGGCCGAGGCGGTGGCCTCGCACCGGCGGCTCGCGGCGCTCCTGGCCGGGGCGGGGCCAGACCAAACCGACCATCCCTGAGACCGGGCCGGCGCCCGCTGCGCGGCAAGCCGAGACCACAACTGCGACAACCTAATCAGCGATGCCCCGCCGGGCAGCCTCGGCGGGACTCCCCTACACACATGAAAGGTATCTCATGCACAAATCAACCCTTCGGATAACGGCTTGCGCCGCGGCGTTTGGGCTGGCCGCAGCCCTGACGGCGTGCGGCTCAGATTCAGACGGAGAGGCCCAGCCGACCGGCGCGGGCAACGGCGCCAGCGCCGACAATCCCTTCAATGTGGAGCCCGGTTCGAGCGTCGACGCGCTGATCCTGGCCGGCGGTTATGACACTCCGGTGTTTGTGGAGTATGCCGCCGAGTTGGCCAAAGACAGGCTTGGCCTGAACACGACGGTGTCCATCACCACCGACAGGCAGACGGACTTGCAGACCCGTCTGGCGGCCGGCGAGGCGCCGGACCTGTCCTCCGCGCCGGACACCGTCCTTCAGATGGCAGATGAGATGTCGACCTTGGACGATGTCTGGGACTCTGTCGGCTACGACGGAGTCAAGCTGTCAGAGGCCCTCTTGCCGATCGCCAAACAATCCGGGACATACGCCGGGAAGTTTGTCGTGATGCCCATAACAATCAACCAGTACACGCTCTACTATTCGGCCTCGTTGTTCAGGGATAACGGCTGGACCCCGCCGACGACTTGGGACGAGATGATGGAACTCGGCGAAGCCGCCAAAGCCAAAGGCAAATACCTGTTCACGTTCGGCAAGGAAGCCGCAGTCTATTGGGAGTGGATGGCGCTCGACTGCGCTGTCAAACAAGGCGGCATGGACGTCTACCTCAACTTGGCCAATCTCAAACCGGGAGCCTATTCCGATCCCAATATCAAGGCCTGTTTCACTGAGATGAAGAAGAGCGTGGACAAAGGCTATTGGGTTCCGGGTGGCGCTGGCACGCAATACACCCAGGCCCAGGCGACCTGGAGCAATGACCAGGACGCCCTGTTCTATTTCACAGGCAGCTGGATCGAAAACGAAATGAAGGACCTGACTGCCGAAGGTTTCGAAATGACTGCCTGGCCAGCCCCGTTCCTCGACCCGGCGACCGCCAAATTGCCGTTCGACGCCGTCCAGCAAACCGGCGGTGAAATCCTTATCGTCTGGAAGAGCGCCAAGAACGTGGCGGGCGGCAAAGAGTTGCTGCGGGCCTTGTTGAGCAAGGACGCGGCGACCTATTTCGCCAAGACCACCCTGTCGCCATCGGTGGTCAAAGGCGTCGTGCCGGCCGACGGCTGGGGCAGCACGGCGCTCGCCTCCGCCACCCAATTGGCGGAGAAGGCCGGCGACAACGCGCTCCCATTCCTGATGGACTGGGCGAACATCAGCTACGGCATCAACACTTTGACCCAATGGAACTCGTTCCTGTCCGGCGACCTCAGCGTCGATGAGTTGATAGCGCAGCTTCAGAAGCTGTCGGACGACGTGGCCAACGACCCGTCGATCGAAAAGACCGAGTACACCCTGCCCTGACCGATGGCAACGCTAGACAAGCCGGTGGCCGGCGGCAGGCGCCTTGGGCGCCCCGCCGGCCGTCGGCGCCGCCCGTCGTTCGACCGCGTCAGCCTGGTCGCGGTCTTCCTCGGCTTGCCCCTGGCGTTGTTCGCTATCTTCCTGGTCTGGCCCTACCTCCAGGCGTTTTACATCGCCCTGACCAACTGGGGCGGCTTCACGCCAACTATGGATTTCGTCGGCTTGGCGAACTTCGCCAAGCTGCCGTCTGACGGCGTCTTCTTGAAGGCCTTGCGCAATTCCGCCCTGCTCGCCGCCATCGTTCCCAGCCTGGTGCTGGGCTTGGCCTTTGCGATCTCCTGGCTGCTGACGGCGGGCGGGCACGCTGTCGGCCAGACCAGCGGGATGCGCGGCTCCGGCTTCCACCGCGCGGTCGCCTATTTCCCGGCCATGATTCCCGTGGTGGTGGTGGGCATGATATGGGCGCGCGTCTTCGATCCCAGGACCGGCTTGCTGAACAGCTTGTTGGAGGCTGTCGGCCTGGACGGGTTCAAGGACTTCGCCTGGCTGGGCAAGGTCGCC
>JAITJY010000284.1 GCA_031278675.1 Bifidobacteriaceae bacterium | reverse complement strand
TCCGGTTCCGGTTCCGGTTCGGGCTCCGGCTCGGGTTCGGGCTCCGGGTCGGGATCGGGTGCCGCGGCGGCTGTGCCGCAAGCGGCGTCGCGAGGGACTTCGTCTCCGACCGCGAACTTCACGGTCCGCTGCACGGTGGTCGGCTCGGCCGCGTCTCGGAGGTAGAAACTGAACGTGTAGCTCACGCAGTACATGCCCGGCGCCGTGAAGCGGTGGACCAGGTCGGTCATCCGCTGCATAGCGGTCGCCCCCGCAGACACCGTAAACGTGTCCGAGGCGCCCTGCTCCTCGCCATTCGCTGTCCGGCCTGTACCGGCCTTGAACTCGTTTGTGTCGGTGCGGGGGGCGCTGGTCAAGGCGTCGCCCGTCGTGCCCATCCGGTACATCGCGTACGAGCCGCCGTCCGGGGCGATGGTTCCGTCCAACGAGACCGTGACCCCACGGTCGGAGGCTTGTCCGATGCCCTGCGCGAGGGTCGCGTCGAACCTGAGCTGCAGCGACAGCGCCGGCTGCGAGTTGGCGAACCTCGCCGTGGTCCATCCCTGGTCGCCTGCGGCTCCAAGCCACTCGTACGCCGCCCCGTCGGGCAGCGTGGACACTCGAGATTCATCGATGCGCAGAACCACGTTCTCGTCTGCGTGCCCGTCGAGCTGCGCCGAGGCGCCGCCGTCCGTTGCTGCGACAACGAGGCTCTGCGACCCGACATTGATTTCCAAGACCGGTTCTGCAGCGTCGGCCGTGGTCGGGGTGAGTGAGAGTGCAGCAGTCAGCGTGGACAAGGCAGCGATGGTGGCGAGCAGAGCTCGCGAAGGCTTCTGTGGGGCGGGCGGGATCTTCAAGATGGCGGGCTCTCAGGTGGTTATCGGGGTCGCACGGACAATGAGACAGAGTGCTGGGGCGCTGACGCGCTCGTGTGACGCGGCACCGCCCCAGGGGGCTAGCGGACTAGCTGATCGGGGGCCGACGTTGATGGTTGCTGGCCACACAGTTCCGATGGAGCCCACTCCCGATCCGGACACCGGGAAGTGAACGACGGACGAGGTCGACGTCGCGCTGTTGTTGTCCGGGTCATCGATCCGCCACGTTGCGTGCACGTGCGGTGCGGCCTGCGTGAGAACGACCGACGTGGAACCGTTGAAGGTGACGGCGCTTCCGCTCTGCACGCTGATTCCGAGCGTGATCGTCTCGGGGCAGATGTCCGCGTCGTCGAACTCGTAGTGGAACCCGAGATCCGCGATCGCCGCCTCAGAGCCCGACGTGCCGCCCGCGATGACCCAGTCGCCACCGCTGTAGTAGACGTACGGGCGCTCCCCGGCGCGTGGTCCGTTGGAAAGCGCGGCATGGCGCGGCAGAGTCAACTCGCGGCATCGTCCCTGCTTAGACTTCTCTTCACCTCGCTTGCGTGTCGTTGTTCCAGCCTCATGCTAATGAGAACGCTTATCTGTCGCATTAGCACGACTATCGTCGCGCACCAGGCAGGCAACTGTCAAGGCCGGCCCTCGCGGCGGTTTGGGGCGGTTGGGCGGCCGCCGCAGTGGGCGCACCCGGAGGCCTGGAGTCCGTGGAGATTACCGCCATGGCCAGGTCGCCATTGCATCTCGGCCGGATGGCTAGCGCTGGAATCAGACGGGGCTGCGGGCGAAGATCCGGTCGAGGCAAAAGGCGACGGGCGGGGCCTGCCCGTCGAGGAACGACTCGAGCAGGTGCTGGATGAGGTACTCCTGCGCCGATGCCGGGACGCCGGTCCTGTCCACGGGCGATCTCATACCCGAGGTGACCACGCAGGAGGAAGGCGTCGGCGGTCGACCGCTCCGGTGAGTACAGGCCGATCGTCAGGTCGCTGCCGGAAATTAGGATCTTGTCCCGACCCAGATCGAAGGTGGCGGACCGACCCAGATCGAAGGTGGCGGCCACGACTGGGTTGACGGCGCCGAGGTGGATTCGGTTGCCGCCATCCGCCGTCAGGTTCGCGACCACCACAAAGCCGGGACGGACGGCATCAAAGTTATGGCGACCGGCGGTTTCATGTCTCACGCCACGGCTCCCTGGAATGCGCAGTTCACGACCGAGGAGCTGCGGGTTCTAATTGACGACGCTCACCGCCTGGGGAAGCATGTCGCTGCCCACGCGCACGGTACGGAGGGCATTCGGAGGCTGGTGGATGCTGGGATCGACTACATAACCCATGTGACTTTCGTCGGCCCTGATGGTCTGACACAGTTTGACCCCGAGTTGGCAGATCAAATAGCCGAAAAGGGCATTTTCGTAGACGGTTGCGCCCCCGGCTCCTATCCGCCGGTGCCCAACGAGACCTTTACGCCGCGGGCTGCCGACCTCTACCGCCATGGAGCGCGAATTGTTACCGGACATGACATTGGAGCGGTCTGTCCGCCAAGCGCCTATACCTTCGGTCTGAAACAACTTGAGGCTTCGGGCTTGCCACGAGCCGAAGTGCTGATTGCGGCTACTTCGCGTGGGGCTGGGGCAGTTGGTCTTGCCGGAGTGACTGGAGTGCTGGCCGCCGGTTACGCCGCCGATCTGTTGGTTGTCAACGGTGATCCGTTGGCCAGTTTGGACGCCTTGGACGATGTCGTCGAAGTAGTCATTGAGGGCCGCACTTTTGAGCGCGAATGGCTGCCGCGTTTCGACCCGGCTGTCCGCTTTAGTCCACCGTCGGCCGAAGTTGGTCTGTTGGCGCGGCGCGACCCACGCGCCGCGCTTATGGAGCGCCGCCAGCGAGCCGCGGCCCACCCCTATCCGCGCACCTAGGCCGCCGCTGCTCTGGCTGATAGCAACGCGGTCAGCGGCCGCCGTTCGTAGAACAAGAAAGGAATTAGATCAACATGTCGATCACTTCATTGAGTTTTGTCCACATTTTCCCGTTCGCTCCAGCAAATCCGGCCGATGGCCTTGAGGAGGGAATTCGGCTTTTCCAATTAGCCGAGCTGCTCGGCTATGACGCTGGCTATATTCGTACTCGGCACCTGCAATTCGCGCCAGCCGGACCAGCTGTTTTACAGGCCGCCATCGGGCAACGCACCAGCAGCATAGAGATCGGTAATGCCTGTATCGTGGCGCAATACGAGAATCCGTTCAATTTGGCGGAAGAGATCGCCCTGGCGGCGGCTTTGACGCGAGGAAGGCTGCGTCCTGGCTTCTCAGTGGCGCCACCGCGTGGTTTTGAGAACGGCCTCGAGGGTTTGTTCTACGGTGCTGGTTGGCAGCATGAGGACTTCTCGCGCCAGCGGTTGAACAAGATACGTTCGCTTGTAGGCGGTGAAAAGATCCGTCTGGAAGTGCCAGCTTTTGGCCCGGCCGCAGTTGGTCACAAAGCCGAGCAGAGCGACGAGGTCAGGGATACTAGTCCTAGCCCGACCGGCATCAATGGCCACTTGTTTTCCGACCGGATCGAACCGCATTGGCCTGGCATAGAAGACAAGTTTTGGGTGGCTTCGACCTCCCTCGATTCAGCAATTTGGTCGGCGGAAAACCGCTGGCATGTGATCTACGACAACATGATCCATGGCGATAAGTCGCTCGGTTTCTGCAGCTTCGACCAAGCTCAGGCACGCCAAGTTCAGGTTTACCGGGAGCACCAGGCGCCAGGGTTCATCGGCCAGTTAGCTCACGGTCGAGTGGTAGTGCCGACCGACGGCGCCAACGGTGATCAAGCCGCCAAGTACCAGGCGTATCTTGACGAACGTACGCCACGCACCTTGGCGCCAATCGAATTCGGTGACCAGCTGTCATTTATCCGCAAGGATACAGTCGGTACCGTTTCGCAGATCCTCGATGACCTGAACGGCGACCCATCCTTCGGCTATGCCGACGAGTTGGCGATTCTGCTGCCGTTCACCTTTGACTTTGACGACTATCGGCGAATTCTCGAATTGGTGGCTACTGAGGTGGCACCCGCGCTGGGTTGGCGCCCTGCCACCGAGCGCCTGGTAACTGTCGGCTAGGCACCAAGGTGGGGCGCGGGCGCGCCCCACCTTGGTGTACCTGATCGGTCCCGTACCGACCGCCGATTCGCTGGGTGCTATGCTTCTCAGTGGTGTGAGTCGGGCATTCAGGGAACTTTCACAATATTCTCACGATATCTTCACAATACTTTCACAATTGCTGTAAACGGCGAAATATGGCGTTTGCGCAGGTCAGGGCTTGTTTTATGCAGTTGAACTGTAGTTTTTGGCCCCTTGACATGGTGCGTCACAGTGAGATACTTGAGCCATGACCAGTTCGGTGTTACTCGGTCGGTCGCATCCAAAGGGGGAAGCGGCAGCAGGTTCAAAGCGGAAAGTAGTTGGCAGTTCAGGGTTGTTCTTGGGCAGGCGGCATCGTCCGGTAGCGGCGCTACTGGCGTTGGCGTTCGTGGCGGCGATGGCCATCTCGGGCACGGTCGGTGCGTCTGAAGCTAAGGCGTACTCGTTGCTGGGTTGCAAATTTGACCATTCGACGATCACCTGGAACTGGGCTGAGCCTAACGCTAGGCAGTGGTACCAGCCGCGATGGGTGGCAGCAGCCAACCGTTGGGGCAAC
>JAITJY010000254.1 GCA_031278675.1 Bifidobacteriaceae bacterium | reverse complement strand
TGGGCTTGGTTGGGCAGGAGATAAATTGAAACACTCGCCACCGGAAAGGAGATAAATTGAAACACTCGACGCCGCAGACAGCGCCAGGCGCGGGCCGACTTTGCTCAAGGCCCTGCCCGCCCCGGCGGTGCCCTGATGGGCGAAAGCGCGCTCGGACATAATGTCAGACACAACGCCCTGACCTGCGCGGATGGTTCACTTTCGCGTTAGCCTCCCAGCCCGCTGCCCGGGCGCCGCGATGGTAGAAAGTGGGATCAATGAAATTCCGATATCGGAATTTCATTGACCTGGTGTTCTTCGACACCACCACGCCCTACTGGGAGATAGACGGCGCCGATGCGGCCTGGCTCGCCCGTCTGGCGGCGCTCGGGTCGAACGAGTCCGCCGGAGTCGTCGAGTCCGCCCGCTGCCGCGACGAGAACAGCTACCTCAAACTGGCGCTCGGCATCGCGACCATGGCAGCGATCAGGCGAGACGACTCGCGGATAGCGGCCCGCTGCAAACGGCTCCGCGCACGCAAAGGCCACCCTAAAGCCCTAGTCGCGGCCACGCCCACCATGCTCACCGCCATCTGGCACATCCTCAAAGACGGCGTCCCCTACCAGGACCTCGGCACGGACTTCTACGACCGGCGCGACACCGAACGCACCATCGCCCGGCTCCAAGCCCGCATCGACACCCTCAAAGCAACGCCCGCATAACCCACCCACAACCCCCAAGGGTCTGAAACCAACCCCTCAGACCCCCACCTCCACGCGCCCCCACCAAGACACAACTTCACAGCAGATCCGCTTACTCGGGGTCCCCGCAAAATCTCGGAGCGAAGCGGCCAGAGTTTGTGGGGTGGGTCTCGGGGTCCCCGCCAAATCTCGGAGCGAAGCGGCCAGAGTTTGTGGGGTGCCTTCTGGGAGTTCGGTCTATTGACCCGGCTCTGCGGGGTGCGGCGAAATCCCCTGCCCCGGACGGGTTAGCGCCGGAAGGCGCGTGCATTCGACACGGACGGGTTTGTGGGCCGGGCCGAGGCGCAAGCCGACCAGGTCTCGGAGATCCTCGGCGGTGAGTTCCGTGTCCGCCAGTTCGACGGCGGCCGCGATACGGCTGCCGAAGCGGTCGTCCTGCTCTGTCCAGACCCGCGCCGAGACCACGCCGGGAACACCCGCCAACAGGTTGCGCACCAAGTCCGGATAGGTGAATTCAGCGCCGCTGCGCATCGCGGCGTCGGCGCGGCCGGTCAGGTAAACCAACCCGGATTCGTCGCAATATCCGAGGTCGTTGGTGGTGTAGCCGGAGTCCGCTCCGCGCGCTAGACGCCGAAAACCGGTTCTCCGGGCGGCGCGAGGTGGCACCCCGGGAGTCACTTGCGGAGCTTTTGCGCTGGCGTTGGTAGGAGGTCCGCCGCCCGGGGAGGATTGCGCTCTGGGGCGCCTGCCCGTGGCGATGGACGGGCTGCTGACCAGGGGGGAGTGGATTCTGAGGCGTCCGATTTGGCCGGTGGGTACTGTGGCGCCTGAGTCGTCGACGATTTCGATCCGCGTCCCCGCGACGGGACGTCCAATGGTGTCTGGGTGGTGGGCTAGCATTTGCGGCGTGGCCACCAGGGCGGTCCCGGTCTCGGTTGAACCGTAATAGTTGACGAGCACCGGCCCGAAGGCCGAGGTCAAGGCTTCGACGGTGACGGCATCCAGGCGGTCGGAGCCGCTGACCACGGCTTTGAGTTTGTCCAGACCAGGGGCCTTGCCGCCCGCGCGCAGGTGCGCCGCCAGGGAGCGCAGTTGGGTGGGAACGGCGAAAACGGTGCGCGGGGAGTAGCGGTCAATCGCGTTAGCCAGGTCCATGCCATTGTTCCTCCAGGCGCTGGACAGCACCATTCTGGTGCCGGTGATCAGGCACAATACCGCGCATTGCAGGCCGTAGCCGTGGCTGAGGGGCGGAGCGACCAGCGCGGCGGCGCCCGCCCGCAACTTGGTTGGGCCGGCCAAGGCTGCCGCCACCAGCGGCGCCCCTGCGCGCGGCAAAATCCCAATCGGCTTGGGGGTACCCGTGCTCCCGGAGGTCAACATCACGATCCTGGCGTTCCGGTAGCGCTGCGGGACAGGGGAGCCTGGCGGGACGGCGCGCGCCATCGTACGCCAAGCAGAACTGGGTATCCGGCGCGCTACGGTCAGTATCGCCTCTGCCGCCTGGGCGTGCTCTGCGGCGTAAAGCAGCAGGTCAAAGCCCTGGTTGGCGCTCAGCTGCCGCAAGCGGTCGATTCCCGCGCGGGGATCGATTACCGTGATCGCCGCCCCGAGCGCCTGGGCCGCGCCCAAAGCGACCAGGAAGCGACGGTCGTCACCCAGTAACACTGCTGCCCGGAGCGGTGCGGTGGCCGATGCCGTTGGGTAGGTTTGGGGCTCGCCGTCGCCCTGTGCGGCTGCGGGCAGTGGGCGCGGTGCTGTGGGCTGGGTGTCTGGTGCGCCGTTGGGCTGCGGTGTTGGGGCGGTTGTCGACGGCGCGGTGGCCGATGCCGTTGGGCTGGCTTGGGGCTGGTCGTCCGGGTGCGCCAGCGCGGCTGCCAGTCGGCGCGTCATTCTGGCCAGGCCGTTGTAGGTTAGGTCGCCCGCCTTGTCGGTGAGCGCTACTCGGTCACCCCAGGCTAGCGCGGCACCCGTAATCGCGGCCGCGACGCTTACCTTGCCGCCGGTCGCCAGCGCGTGGCAAGCCAGGCGCGTGAGCCTCACCGGGTGGAGGGTGAGGCCAAACACACTGAGCCCTGACGCGACTTGCCGGGCGGCATCGGGCAGGGCGGGGCGCTGAATTGACAGGCCAAGGGTCGAGCTCATGGTTCCAGTCCGGAGCGCAGTAGGCGCAGCCAGAGTTGGTGGCCCAGTTCTGGCCAGGCGCCGTTTAGGCCGGCACCCAGGCGCGCCCACCACGGGCTGGCCGTGCGGCGCGGATGCGCGATGACCTGGCACACCACCGTTGCGGCCTGGCTCACGGTCAACTCGGGGACCAGGTAGCGGCCGGCTGTCGGCGCGCTCATCGAAGTTGCCACCCGTGGCAGATGCACCGAGGTGACCGTGACCCCTTGGGCGCCGAGTTCCGGCCCGGCGCTGGCCAACCATGCCTCGAAGGCGGCTTTCGACGCCGTGTAAGCAGACCAGTTTGGTACCGGCCAGTCAATCGCTGCCGAAGTCACGGACACGATCTGACCTGCGCGCATGCGCGCGGCGAGCGGCGCGAGCAAAGCCAGCGGCCCCAGATAGTGCAAGCGGATCAGACGCTCGAAATCGTGTAAGCGGTCCCATGATTGGCTGACTGGCCGGTGAATCGAGTGCCCCGCGTTGGACACCACCAGGTCTGGGACGCCCCACTCCGCGAGCATCGCTTTGGCCGCTTCGATTGCCGCCTCGGTGGCGCGTAGGTCGGCTAGAAGCGGATGGATCGTTCCGCCCGCTCTTGCTGCGGCCGCTCGCACAGCGTCCAAGGCCGCGCCGTCGCGGGCCAGCCCAACCACGGTGGCGCCGCTCACGGCGATGCGGCGCGCCACTTCGCGGCCGATTCCGCGCGAGGCGCCCGTCACCACGGCCAATTTGCCTTCGACTCGGGCACGCAAATCTTGGGGCCGGAACGGGCGCAGCGCCATACCTAACACCCAAGGAGCCAGTGCGCCAGGCATGGTGCCAAGACTAGCGGGGATTGGCCGCGACAGCGGTGAAGCTTGGTCCGTGAGCAATGAGCCCGTAAGGTTCTAGTTCTCGGTCTCTACCCAGGTGCCGATCTGTTTGCCTGATCGCGTGGGTGATTGTCCCGTCCTCGTTGTAGAGGAACCTTTCCGGGCCGGGCAACGCCTCTACCAGCGTGTAGCCCTCTGACGCGAACCCTACGTGCGTGTATTGCTTCCCGTTGATCCATGTGATCTCGATGCGTTCGCCTGGGGCGTCTCCCGGCCGCCCCCGGCGACCCCCTGGCTGCGGGTCGGTCCCCCGGCCGCCCCCGGCGACCTCCAGATTCGGGTTTGGACAGTTTGGACACGTCCAGTAGACCCGCCAGCATGGCTCTAACGCTGTGACCAGGCACAACACCAC
>JAITJY010000253.1 GCA_031278675.1 Bifidobacteriaceae bacterium | reverse complement strand
GCCGCCATCGGTGTGCGGCAAGGGGGGTGGTTCGGTCACCATCCTGAGGGGACTCCTCGACGCGAGCCGCAGGCTCCCGCGCTTCCGCAAACGGCATGAGTCGCAAGACGAGCTTGATCTCCGTGTCCACACGCCACTCGCGCCGGCCCTGGCTACGGAAGGCGTTGTTAAGACGTTTCGCTAGCCCGGACTCTTCGCCACCGCGCGCAGGCGCTCCAATTTGGCGGATTTGATCAACCAGGCCGATGCCGACGGCTTGGGCGATCAGCGCTGGGCGGGCTATCGCGGCGTAGCCGCTGTCCAGGACGGACCAGAGTTCACCGTGCTGGTTGTCGTCTGGTGTCCAGTTTGCGGCGGGGCATCTTCGGCAGGTGCGTCAAGTGAGGCCATGAGCGATCCCATCGGCATATTCAGCGCCCATGCGAGCGCCCACCAGGTGTCAAGACGTCCGGAGGCGATGCGACCGCGACCGTTGAGCAAGTCCAGGACGGCGGTGCGGGACAACCCACTAGCCATCACCAAGTCGTTGATGGATAAGCCTGTTGTGGCCCGGGCACCTTGTGCGGCGGTGCGCAGCCTCCTGATCGGAATCGGTGGAGGCGGGACCAAACCAGGCGGAACAGCTAAGCGCTGCCCCGCGTCAGGTTTCCCCAAGATGGCCTGGTACTCATTTGCCACCTCTCAACGCTCTCAATCGGCTACGATCATGGGAGTACGCAAATGCGTACCATAGTTTTGGTTTGGACAAGTCGGGTTGTGCCCCAACCCTAAGAGAGGACCCCCGTGGCTTTGCCGTCTAGTTCAACAGTGATGCTCTCGACCCAGCGCACGCGAGACGCCGCTCCAGGCGCATCATCCGGACCAGGTCGATCCCACCTGCGCGCCAAGCGCTCGCGGGTGCACTTCTGTCTCATCGGGCTGGCGTTGGCGGTGCCGTTGGCGCTGACCGGCTGCCTGCAAGCCGACAACGGCCCGGTTACGCTAACCGTGGGGGAGATTGAAACGGCGGTTCAGGATGATTTGCAGCGGTTCGCCAAAACCTATGACGACAAGCAGATCACAGTCATCGGCTACGCCATCGACAAAGGGCTGAGCCTCGCGCTTGGCTCTGCACCCGATCAAGTGCCAGGCCCCACGGGCGGCTTCTATGTTGAATGTGAGGCTCCCCAAAAAGAGATCGAAGCCGTCGAATTGGGCGCCGAAGTGACCGTTGAGGGAATCTTGTACTCGACTATGGCCAGCAAGGCCGCAATCACCAGTTGCTCCGTGGTCTCGTCCACCTCGGCCCAGCCCGGGTCCGAATCCCAGTCCCCACAGTCACCATCGGCATCCCAGAGCGCCGGCTCTCCGTTGGGAGTCAATTTGAACGGCCAAGGGATCATTGTGTTGTACGACACCAACAGCAACCTTCTTGGCCCCTCGCATCGGGAGTTGGCAGCGATTGATCCCACTTCCGGCAAATCACAGATAGTTCGGTCTTTTGAGGTGGTTGGACAAGACTGCTCACTGGCCCGTTTCAGCTCGGAATACTCCGTTGGCGCCTACGGCGCGCGACTGTTGTTCGACCGCGACTATCGCCGTGTCGCTGCGACGTGCAAGGCGGATGATGGGCAGCACGTGGGCTGGGTCGACGAACTAGGGAAGTTTGTTGATGTAACGGCAGCGCTGTCAGAAGGCCAGTCAGGATACTACGAGTCCCACAAGGAAGACTACGAAGGAAAGTTCTTCGACAACTGGTTCTACTTCTGGGACAAAGTGGCCAACGAGGTCAAGCGTGTACCGATAACCGACCTAAACCTGGCGGCAGTGGAGGTGGTCGATGCCGACCCGCCTGGGATTGGCGGCGGCCAGTTTTACACGATCGACCGTGACGGCAGTGTACCGACATCCAACGGTCGCGGCAATTATAATAACTGGCTGCACGGCCCCTACGGCAGTGGCGTTGGGCCCCAAGAGGCCGAATGGGTCTCGGACTCAACCTTCATCGCTTACTGCTCCATCAATGGCAAGCTTATGGTCGGAAGTGCGGCCGCCGAGGATCCCTTACGCAACGATTGCGACCGGTTCGGATGGACTGACCTGCTCCAAGATGTCAGTGGACGGCGCAACTGGAATCCGGCAGTGTCCCCCGACAGGGCCACCGTCGCGTTTCAGTCATATCTAGTTCGGGCGCAAATCGAGGTCTATGTGGTTCCTGTCGGCGGAGGCGATCCGGTACAGGTCTACCAATTTCCAGAAGGTGAGGGGTGGCTCCTGATCGATTGGAGATGAGCGCCCCTGCCAAGGACTCGTCCCGCTTCCTCGCGGCAGGTAACGATCCCCCGCGGCGATATCCCCGCCGGAGCCCCCACCCTGTACACCATCTGGCAGCCAACCGAATGAGAGCGCCAGCCCACCCACCTGGCCTGCAAACAGCCGACTCCACAGCCTGCAAACAGCCGACTCCAGGGCCTGCAAACAACCGATTGCGTGGTAATGTCCTGCTGTCCAAAGGGAGGCTGCCCCGGGTGCTGGCGAACCGCGAACTCGCCGAACTCTACCTGACCCAAGGCCGCGCGCACCTCGGAGCGGCCGCGCTGATCGAGGCCTCCGACGTGGCCGGGGCATTCTCGCTCGCCTACGACGCCGCGCGTCTCGCGCTGGCGGCGATACTCGTCAACCAGGGTCTGCGGCCAAGCGGTGAGGGAGCGCACGCAGTTCTCCTGGAGGCCGTGCTGGCGCAACTCGAACCGCCACGCCAGGCCGAGTTCCGACAGTTCTCGTGGATGCGTCGGCTGCGCAATGACACCCAATACCCCGAAGCCGACAAGCCCGTCGCCGGGTCGGAAGATGTCGCGCGGGCGATCTTGGCCGCCGAGGCGGCGGGTTCGTCCGGTCGGCCGCTGCCGCCGGGCGCGCCGGCGGCGCTGGCCTGGGTGTCGCAGCGCCGCGTCTCCGGCATCGAGGTTGGCGACGTGGAGCAGGCCCGGGCCCCCACGTTGCGCCGCTACGCCGAGGCCGCCGACAGCCAGTTGCGCGTCGAAGTGCAGACGGGCGACCGGTTCCGGGTCACCTGACCGCCGCGCGCACGGTGCGCCGCTCAAAGCCTTGCACGATGCCGTCCGGGCGCCCAGGTGCCTCGGGTGCAAGGGCGGCGTGCCACCGGTTCCGACGCCGCATCAGTCTCGAGTTGCGGAACACAGGGTCGGCTGCTGTCCGGACTGGGCCGCCATTCGCCCACGGTTGGACGGTTCAGGTTCGTTGGAGCAACTCCGTGACGTATTCGAGCGCGCTCTTCTGCCGCCCTGGCCCGCATCCGGACTGGGCCCGGTCGGGCCGGATGGCGTGGAGGTGGCCGGCTTCGCCAAGTTCGTGGTCGGTCGAGGCCAGCCTCGCGCGCCGAACGCGCCGCCACCGCGGTCGGGGCGTTTGTCCAGAGCAGTCCCGAGCTCAGCGCTTGTCCGTCACGCCGTGTCCGCTCC
>JAITJY010000157.1 GCA_031278675.1 Bifidobacteriaceae bacterium | reverse complement strand
AAGGTGTCTGCGCCGGCAGAGCGACTTTGGAGTTCGGCCGAGACCACGATGCTCGCTTGGTACGGCCCGATCCGGGCGAGTTCCTCCCACCGGGAGAGCATCTCGTGGCCAGACCTGCCTTGCGATCCCAGCGTCATAGTGTCAGCGCCCATCGCCTCAGCCACCCGCTTCAACGCGGCGGATCGCGTCGCCAAAGATGCTTCAGCGGGAGAAGCGCACACTAGGACCAGGAAACGCACCGGGTTGCCCGTCAAGATGGCCAGCTTCTCAGTGAAGACTCTCGGATCGAACTCGCGGTCGTCGGCATTCGAACGCCTGCGTTTGACTCTTGCCAGAATGGGTGCCCGGGCTATGGCCTCTGCCGTCTGGTCTCCTAAGACGATTCCCCGCGTTGACTGAGCTATGGCCAGGGCCAGTGCCGCCAGCCCGGCCCCGAGAACGGCCCCGATTCCTGCTCGGCGCAGCCAAAGGTCAGCGCTGCCGTTGCCTTCCTCGCTGGGGTAGTTGTCGGCGATGATGCTGACCTCAGCGCCCTCACCAACGATCTCAGCGAGGTGCTGGACCACTAGCTCGATGGCGTTCTGGGCGACTGCCGCTGCCTCGCTGCGCGCGGCCAACTTGACAGACACCTCAACAACCGTCGACCCCGTTACTCTTCCGATGGTGACCGCGGATGCCAGTTCCTGTGACGACATGGTCAGACCAGCCGCTTCTCGGAGGGACTCAAAATCTTCGTTGGTGAGCCCTATGGTGATCACGTTCCCCAGCATTGTGCCCACGTCAACGCTTCGACCGTCCGTAGTCCGCACGCTGACGAGCGCGCGCGCGTTGACTTCGCTCTCTTGACTTCCCGGCAAAGGAACTAGCAAGCCGATGGCCACGCCCAAGACCACGCAGCCCAAGACCAGCGCCAGATGATGTCTGATGAGTGTCAATCCTTCACGGACAGTCATGCATGCCTCCCGCTCAAGGCGGTCGGCGCGCTGCCGCGGCAGGCCGTCAATCTCATCAGTGCGAGTCGCTTCCGTCGTCGTTCGGTAACAGGTTCGTTCGGCGCGAGGTCGGCAGGCCAGAGGCAGCCTAGGACCACGCGGTAAGGCATTCGTGACCCGCCCAGATTCCTTGCGCGTCGAAGCCCATGAACATTCCTTGAGGATACAGGACTGAAGGTTGACGGCATTCTGTCTTTGCATTCATTTCGGGCGGTTTGTTGAGATAGGGTTCAGTGTTGTGCCCAGTCGGGTAGAGGTGCGCCGGAATTCGGCCACAGTCGATGCTGCTGGTCACAACATTGAGGCGCGCGCACATGTGCTAACAGTGTGACATGTGACAGCCCCGAGACCGGACAGGAGAGTTTGTGCGATCAGTAGCGATCATTGGGAGCCGTGGATACCCCAGCTACTATGGCGGGTTCGAGACTGCGGTGCGACATATCGCCCCGTATCTGTGCGGCAATGGCTGGGACGTCACGGTTTACGGGCGCGGTGGCCAGACCAGGGATGATGACCCTTCCCGCGATCCGCGTGTGCGCGGCGTGGCCGTTCCCGGGCTGGATTCCAAGTCGTTGAGCACTCTTTCGCACGGTTTGACCTCGGCTGTGTGCGCGGCGTGGCTCAAGCCGGACGTGGCCCTGGTCTTGAATGTGGCCAACGGCTTCTTCCTGCCGCTGCTGGCGGCCCGGGGCGTCCCGACGCTTGTCAATGTCGACGGCATTGAGTGGGAGCGCGCGAAATGGGGCCGGTCAGCTCGGTTGGTGTTCTTTGAGGGCGCGAAGATGGTCGCCAGACACGCGGACGAGTTGATTGTCGACTCGAGGGAGGTCGGCAGGAAATGGAAGGCTGGCTTTGGGCGGTCGGGACTGTTCATTCCGTACGGCGGCGACCCGAGGGAGCCGCTGGCTGTTGAACCGGGCCTGGAGTCCGGCCGTTATGCGCTGTTGGTGGCCCGGTTCGTCCCGGAGAACACGGTGCGGGAGTTCTTTGACGCGGCAGCTCAATTGGCGCGGGATTGGACTGTGGTCTTGGTCGGCTCGTCGGGTTACGGGGGACAGCTGGACTCCCAGGCCGAGGCGCTCTCGCGGGAGAACCCGAACGTCCGGTGGCTGGGCCATGTGAACGATGACGACCGCCTCCACTCGCTCTGGCAGCACGCCGGCGCTTACTTCCACGGCCACAGCGTTGGCGGCACCAACCCCGCCCTGGTGCAGGCTATGGCGCTGGGCGCCCCGACGGTCGCCCGCGACACGCCGTACAACCGGGAAGTGCTTGACGACGCCGGGGTCTACGTTCAGCCGGACCCGGCGGCGATCGCCGCCCGCATGGGCGAACTGCTGGCCGACGCGGGCCGCCGCGCGGAGTTGTCCTCAGCCGCCCGCAAGCGGGCGGCTGACTACTACTCGTGGGATGACGTCGGCGCCGCCTACGAATCCGCGCTGACAGACCTGGCGACCGGGGGGCCTTGGCTATAAGCTCTTGCTATGCGTCACGGCGCAGTAGCGAGGCGGCACCGGTGTTCGACTGTTGGTGGCCATGGGGAGGCTCTTTTGTTTGTGGTGCCACAGGGTGAACACGGGACGGTGGCTGGCCCGCGGGCATGTGACGGGGCCTTGTTCGCTGAGGCGCTGGCTTTGGTCGCGTTGGTGTTCCACCGGGTCCGGGCTTGATTGCGGTTGATTTCGAATGGCGTCTCGAGGTTCGTTGCGAGTGACGTCGATCTGCGACAGCGGTTCGACAAGCCCGCAGAGGCTCCCGGTTCTCAGCCGATTCGCTAGTTGCTGTGTCGCGGTCTGCGCTATAGCGGTGTTGGCGGCCATTGCGGTCTGTGCAGTGGTCTTGGGTTCTGTTCGGTGGTTCGGACTGTGGTGGCTTGGTTCGGCCTTGGTAGCCGCGGCGGCAGCAGCCGTGTGGGCGTTGGGTGGTCGGCGCGCATTGCGCACATGGCGCTCCCTGATGGTGCCGAAATGGGTCTTGCCGGTAGCGCTATTCATGGCGTTCTTCGGCGTCAAAGCCTTCTTCGCCTTTCGGTTCAAGACGGAGCAGAGGAGCGACTTCTTGGTCATGTACCAAGCGGCGCAGGCGATCGCGGGCGGACGGCCACCGCTTGAAGGCTGGATCTACTGGGACTATTTCGCGTACCAGACGCCGTTCGCCCTCTATGAGGCACTGGTACTGCGCGTGACTGGCGGTTCTCTGATAGCGCTGCTGGGGGTAGGTGCGGTGGCCATGGCTGGCACCAATCTTCTGGTGTATTTGATGGCGCGGCACCTTACCGGCTCGGCGGTGGCGGGCTTGTTTTGCGGCTTCGCCTACTTGGCTTATCCCGGCCCATATCTGCTGGCTAACACTTTGACCAACGACCATCTGTCGACTTTCCTTCTTTACCTCGGCGTCTACTTGGCGGTGATTGCGCTTGCGCGGCTTCCATCAGGCCGGGCTTGGTTGCTGACTGGCCTGGCAGGTATCGTGCTTCAACTCGGCAACCTGTCGCGCCCCAGCGGAGTTGTGGTCTGCGTCGCCCTTGTGGTCGCTGCTGTTCTGACGCCAGTGACAGGTCAACGGAGGGGGCTTGCGCGGCGCTTAGGCCTGTCTGCGATCGGCTGCCTGTTGACCCTCGCTGTGTACGCCACCGTTGGGCTGGCCGTGGACGCCTGTGTTCGGGGAAGCGGAATGAACTCGAACGGCATTGGCAACAACCTCCCGGAATGGAAGTTCGTCCTGGGCTTGACACCGCCGGAGCTCCTTGAGCAAGCGAAGGCGGAGATCGAACCGTACAGGCACAAAGACGATCCAGATCAGGGCCGTGTGAGCGCCCGAGCTTGGCTTGAACGAGACATCCGCAGACTGGGCGAGAGTTGGCAATCGGTATTGCGGCGCCAGTTAGAGGAGCTCTGGGCCCTCAACGACTCGGCATGGAACGCCTTCTGGCCTGAGTTGCAAAGCTCGTCGCCTTATCAGTTGCCCGACGCCACTCGAAACACTTGGGCCTACGTCATGGTGGCGGGAGAGCGAGGCCTGTTCCTCCCCGTCGTGATGCTGGCCGTGGCTGGTGTCGCCCGGCTGAGGACGGGCAGGGTCTGGAGCCATCTGGCCGCCTTCTTGGCTTGCCTAGTGGTGGTGTATGCCCTAGTCCACTTGGTCATTGAGGTCCAACCACGGTACCGCTACCTTGTCATGCCGGCGATTTTCGCGCTCGGCGCGCCAGCCTGGGCGTCGCTTCCCGGAGCTGGTAAGACTCCGTGACCGCAGGTTCGAGCGTCGCTTCCAAGCCGCTGTGAACAGTCGGTAAAGACAGCAGATGCAGCGACATAACGCCCATCGGTGCGGTGGCGCGGATCCTGGTTGCGGCCGAATGGCTCCTCATCCGCTGGGCAGTCACCGCCCGGGCGCGGGGGTAGCCGTCGGCCCGTTGGAACGCACGCATATGGAAGAGCGCTCGTAGCGCGGCGAATGTGCCATCCTTGTGTGGTGTTCGTTAAGCCTGCGTTGGTGCCAGCTAGCCCGGTCTGGCGTCTAGTCAGCTATACGTCACCACCTGAGGCCATCGTGGGGTCGCATTCCGGACGGGCATCGGCACGCTTGCGCCAGTCTGGTACCTGCGGACCAAGGGTCGCTTCGCACCCCAGTCGGCTGTCTCTTTCCTCTTATGGCAAGCACTGTGGAATCCGCGTGTGAAAGGGGGGTTGACACCGTCTCCGAACCAACTGCCGTCGGGGACCTCGTCTCCGTCGTGATCCCAGTCTACAATGTGGGGCCTTACTTACGGGAGTGCCTCTGGTCCGTCGGCGCTCAGTCGTACCTGTCAACCGAAATCATCGTTGTGGATGACGGTTCGACTGACGCAAGCGGTGAGATCTGCGACCGCTTCGCGGCCAACGATGGGCGCTGTGTCGTGATTCACCAACGAAATGGTGGGCTTTCGCTCGCCCGTAACGTGGGACTCGAAGCGTCCCATGGCCGGTTCGTCACGTTTGTGGACGGCGACGACTACTTAGCTCGCGAGTTCTTGACGGAACTTGTCCGGGCGGCTAGGAGGACTCGAGCGTCGGTTGTTGCCAGCGGGTGTACGTTTGTGACCGAAAATGGACAGTACATGGGAAGGATGACACCACCGACGGCGCGCCTAATGCCAGGTCGGCGCGCGTTCCTGGAGCATCTCCGGGCGCCGACCATCGTGTCTACCAGCGCCTGCGGCAAGCTCTTCGAGAGGTCTTTGTTCGCGGACCATCAGCTCGAGTTCCCAGTGGGCAGGCTCTATGAGGACAATTACCTCACGCCTCGCGTTTACTATTACGCTCGATCTGTGGCTTGGGAGGTAACTTGCGGTTACATGTACAGGCAGCGAGATTCGAGCATATCCGCCGCGCCGCTCGATGCCCGGTCGATTCGAGATTGGACAGGTGCCTCTGAAGCACTCAACGACTGGCTTGTCGCCGAAGGTATCGGCCGTCTGCAGCTTCTGGAGTGTTACCGGGCCGCGCTGCGTCTGGCCGCTTTGAACGCTGCGGCCCGCAGGGGAACCACGGGGAGCAAGGAACTGACAGAGTTGTTGGCAGCTGTCCGCGCAAGTCGGCGCCGTGTCCTGATGATGGGTGCCGCGCCGTTGCGCACGCGCTTGATGCTCGCGGCCAGTGTTCTAGGGTTTCCCGTGTACCGGCGAGTGATTCAGCTGACCAGCCGCCTGGGCTTGGGAGTTCAAAGGCCTGCTCGAACTCGATTGCGGAAAGGATAAGAGCTGTGTCGAAACCTCGGCTCAGAGCAGCTATCCTCAATGTTTGCTTCGGGCACAATTATGGCGCCGTCTTGCAATGCGTCGCCCTGCAGGAGCAACTCGAGGCCCTAGGTTGCGTGACGACGGTTATCAACTACACGCCCCGTGGCCTCTGGCAGCTTTACGCAGCACGGCCCAACCCTTTTACTAGCGCATTCTGGATGCTAAGAGGGTGCTTAGCCGCGAACGAGGGACTGGCGCGCTCGATGTCGCGGACAATCCGCCGTGCGGTTGGCGCGCTATCGGCGTGGCGGAATGTGCCCGAGCGCCGTGACCGTATCGAGCGGTTCGAATCGTACCGTGCCCAGACTCTGAACCTCACCCGCCGGTATTGGTCGCTCGACCAGCTCCGGCGGGATCCCCCTAAGGCGGACATCTACATTGCTGGGAGCGATCAAATCTGGAATCCATTAATCACAGGCGGCGTTGACCCGGCATTCTACCTTGACTTCGGTCCCCGTGCCGTGACTCGCGCGGCCTATGCCGTCAGCCCATGCCGTCTGGACGTCGAGGCCCACCATTCCCGCATCGCGGCGCTTTGCCGCAGATTGGACTTCATCTCGTTGCGTGAGAGCGAGATGCTGCCCGACCTCGTGGCTGCGACATCTAAAGAGGTCTCCTTATGCCCAGATCCAGTTCTGCTTATGACGCCCGGAGCCATGGCTCGGTTTGCGGAGCCGGTGCCGACACCTCGGCGTCCATACGTGGTGATATACGGGTTCAAAGAGCCGACCACATTTGGTATGATGTCACGCCTTATACGTCGCATCAAAGACTCACGGGGCTTAGACGTGATTGATATCTCTCTCGAAAAGACAGACTGGCCATTTGCTGTGACCCGTCCAAACGATCTTTCGCCGGGCACGTTCCTTTCTTATCTGGCAGGGTCGAACTATGTCGTGACTAACTCATTCCATGCCACAGTTTTCTCCTTACTTTATCGGCGCGACTTCGCTGTCAGCATCCAGCGGGGAACGTCCGCGCGAGTGGTTGAACTGCTTCGAG
>JAITJY010000052.1 GCA_031278675.1 Bifidobacteriaceae bacterium | reverse complement strand
CAAAGCACGGGTTGCCGAAGTAGGCGCCGCGTTTGTAGGCCCGCCAGATCGCTGTCGCGTTCGAGTTCTTCGCGAGGGTGGTCTTAAAGTAGATGTTGCCATACCCGCCGGTGCACAAGATCACGGCGTGCGCCGTTAGAGGGCGGATCGCTCCGGTTATGAGATCGCGGACCACAATTCCTTGGGCACGCCCGTCTTTGACGATCAAGTCCAGCATTTCTTGGCGGGAATGCAGTTTGCAGGTCCCGGCCGCTACCTGTCTGGACAAGGCGTGGGCAGCGGCCAGTTCAAGCTGTTGCCCGGTTTGGCCACGCGTGTAATAGGTGCGTGAGACCTGGACCCCACCGAACGAGCGGGTGGCTAGTTGGCCGCCGTATTCCCGCGCGAACGGCGCACCGATCGCCTGCATGTGGTTGATCACCCGGATGCCTTCTTCGCCTAGGCGGTAGGCATCTTGTTCGCGGCCGCGATAGTCGCCGCCCTTGACCGTGTCCTTAACGAACCGGTCGATCGAATCGTTATCCACTTTGCGTGCCCTAGGCGAGTTGATCCCGCCCTGGGCCGCGATCGAGTGCGCCCGGCGCGGCACATCGTGGAACGAGAAGACTTCCACGTCATAGCCCAGTTCGCCGAGGGCGGCCGCCACGCCGGCGCCCGCCAGCCCAGTCCCGACCACAATGACCTTGAATTTGGACCGGTTGGACGGGTTGACCAGGTTGTAGTGCAGTTTCCGGTCGGTCCAGGCGTCGCGCGGATGAACCTCGGGGACGTTGCCGTCCACCGGGTGGCCCACCACCCGCAGGTCGTCGATCCTCAAGGTGGCCGCGTCGACTTGAGAGTTGTTGGTGCCCGCGTTCATAGCGTGATTCCTCCTGCTAGTACCGCCAACGGAATGGACGCGTTGCCGATCACAACGATCAGCGCCAAGATGTCCGCCAGGTACAAGAACACCTGCCTGGTGCGGTGCGCTGTGCCACCGAAGTCGTTGATGATGGACCAGATACCGTGGCTCAAGTGGAACGCCAAGACGGCCATCACCACTACATAGAAGATGGCGACCTCCGGCCGTTCAAATGAGTGGATGAGGTTCGCGTAGGCATCCGTCACTGCCGTGCCGTCAGGCAGTAGGTAGGTTGCCTTGCTGGAAAAGTCGCTTGACGCCACAGCCCGGCCCACTGTCAGATCCAACAGGTGGAAGATGATGAACGCCAAGATGATCAGGCCTGACCAGATCATGGTGCGGCCTACCAGGTGGTGTTTGTCCGCGCGCACCGACCGGCCGTGGATGCCGCGCGCACGGCGGCCCCGGGCCCAGATGGTCAGTCCGGAGTAGATGTGCAACACCAGGCATACTGCCAATGCGCCCCGGAACAGCCACAGGAACGTCTCGCCCGGCAACACCGGGTTAAGCAGTCCGCGGAGCCAGTGGGCGTATTCGTTGAAGTGCATCTGCGGCTCATCCGGCAGGTAGACCTTGAGGTTGCCTGCCAGGTGGAACAGCAAGAACGCCACAAAGACGGACCCTGTGGCGGCCATAATGACTTTGAGGACCCACGTCTCGGGACGTGGGGGCGGAGCGGTGGCGGGCCGTCGCGCCACCGGGATCTGGTCTATCCCAGACCGCTCTTCAATCTGTGAACTCACTCATGACCTCCAGCTCGAGGGGTTTACGGATAGTCCTACGCGAAGTAACCCCGACACTCAAATCTACCTTAACTGGGCGCCTTATACTCCCCCAAAATCAAAGAAATATGCTGGTCAGGCCGTTTTTTACGCTACGTCGGTGATGCGTAATTGCTTCGCGTGGCCGGCCGGCGCCGGATATGGGACGGTTATTGGGTGACTTCGGATAGCTTTACCTTCGAGATTACGGCGCGCTTGGCCGGCGCGCCGGGACGCGCCGGTCGGATCACCACGCCGCACGGCGAGTTGCGCACGCCCGCCTTTGTGCCGGTCGGTACCGCTGGGGCGGTCAAGGGGGTCGCGCCGGAGCAGATGGCGGCGCTCGGGGCGCAGGCGCTGCTCGCTAACGCCTATCATCTCTACCTGCGCCCGGGGGTGGATGTGGTGGCGGCGGCGGGGGGGTTGGGCGCTTTCATGAACTGGCGGGGGCCGACTTTCACCGATTCGGGTGGTTTCCAGGTGTTGTCGCTGGGGGCGGGTTTCAAAAAGGTGCTGGCGATGGACACGGTGGGCCTGGTTGATTCGGAGGTGATTGCCCGGCAGGCCGACCGCTTGGCGTTGGTCGATGACGACGGGGTCACCTTCCGCTCCCATCTCGACGGGTCGCGGCATCGTTTTACGCCCGAGGTTTCGATGCGGGTCCAGCAACAGATCGGGGCGGACATCATCTTTGCTTTCGATGAGTGCACCACGCTGATGAACTCGCGGGCGTATCAGGAGCGGTCACTTTCGCGGACGTTGGCTTGGGCTCGCCGTTGTTTGGCGGTAGAACCCTGCTCCCGCCAGGCGCTGTACGGGGTGGTTCAGGGCGCCCAGTATGAGGACCTGCGCCGCCGGGCGGCGCGGGACTTGGCGCAGTTGTCGATCGATGGGCGCACCTTCGACGGGTTTGGGATAGGCGGCGCGTTGGTCAAGGAGAATCTGGCGGGGATTGTTGGGTGGGTTTGTGGCGAGCTGCCGGCGGACCGGCCTCGCCATTTGTTGGGGATTTCTGAGGTGGATGATCTGTTCGCTGCGGTCGAGGCTGGTGCTGACACGTTCGATTGTGTGGCCCCGTCACGCTCCGCGCGCCACGGCGCGGTTTACACTCCGGATGGACGCTCTAACGTGGCCCGGGCTGCGTTCAAACGGGACTTCGCCCCGTTGGACC
>JAITJY010000400.1 GCA_031278675.1 Bifidobacteriaceae bacterium | reverse complement strand
CCGGAATCTCGACCGTCTCCAGCAACTCGACGACCCGCGCCTTGACCTTGGGTCTCGGCAGGCCCGGCTGGTCCAGGCGGACCACCTCGCCGAGTTGGAACCCAATGGTGAACACCGGGTCCAACGCCGCCACCGGCTCCTGCGAAATCATCGCGATCTGCGAACCCCGGATGCGGCGCAAGTCCCGCTCCTTGAGTTGTTCCAGATGCTGGCCGGCGAACACAATCTCGCCGCTGACCTTAGCATTCGCTGCCAGTAGGCCCAGCACGGCCATCGCGCTGACGGTCTTGCCGGAACCAGACTCTCCCACCACGGCGACAATCTCACCGGGGTGGACCTCGTAGGAGGCGCCTTTGACGGCATCGACCATCCGGCCTTCGACATCGAAGGCGACATTTAGCCCACGCAGGGCCAGGACCGGCTCAGACTCGATCCGCCGATGATCGCCGTCGCAAGGCTCAGCCATTGACCTTGTCCCTTTCTCGTTTGTGCGCCTCCCAGTCCAACAGCATTTTTGCGTGATAGAGCGCCACCCATTGCAGATAGTCGCGGCCGTTGACCAACCGTCGGCGCGCCTCGTCATTACCCGGGCCGAAGGCCTCGATGGCGGCCTCGATAGTCGCGATCTCCCGGTCGAAGAATTGGTGTTCATGGGACAAGAAACTGCCCCACGGATCCTCTTCGCAAGCGAAATAGTGACTCCTGTCGCCAGCGACGGAGCGGCGGCGGATAAAACGCATATCCACCAGGCGCCTGGTCGCCATCGAGATGGCTCCGGTCGAAACCTGCAACAACTTAGCCAACTGCGCGGAAGACAAAAACGGCTGGTCGGTCACCATCATGTAGCCGAGGACCCGGCCATCCATCCGCGAGGTCCCGGCCATCTCCCAGATCAGTGAGAGATCCTCGGCGAACTGCCGACGCTGGCACTCCAGCGCCTCGGCCCGCCCAACCGGTTCCGGCCCACTCAGACCTGGTGTGGGGTAATCGGCGTTCATGCGAGCCTCTTCGGGTCGAGGGTGGAGCGCAGCGCTTCACCGAGGCAGATGATGGCCAACACCGTGACGGTCAGGAAAGCAGAAGAAAATATCAGCATGTGTGGCGCGGTCTGGAAATTACGGGAACCCGCAGCGATTTGCAGACCCCAGGAAATGGTTGGCTGTTGCAAGCCCACTCCCAGGTAGGTCAATGAGGATTCGGCCACTATGACGACTCCAATTTCAATGGTCGCAAGAATCAAAACCGGGGTGATCGCGTTCGGCAGGACATGGCGGGTGACAATGCGCCAACTCGGCAAGCCCAAGACCCGCGCCGCCATCACATAGTCCAGTTGGCAAACCTGACGCACGGTGGCCCGCACCAGGCGAGCCATGGCCGGCCAGCCGAAGATTCCCAGCACCAGCGAGACGCTCCACACGTTGCGCTGGCTCATGGAGTTGAGGACCACGATGGCGGCCAGCAAGAACGGGAACCCAAGGAAGACCTCCGTCAGCCGGGTGATCAAACTGTCGATCAGACCGGCCTTGTAGCCTGCGGCCGTGCCCAGCACCACCGCGATCGCCACCGCCAGTATGGTGGCGGTCAAACCGACCGCGATCGACGTCCTGGTGCCATAGATCACATTGGCCCAAATGTCGCGTCCTTGTAGGTCAAAGCCGAAGGGGTGCCCCGGCGAGGGGCCATCCTGACTGTAAGCCAGGTCGGCGTAATACGGGTCGCCGTGGCCGAACAAGCCCGCGAAAAAGCTCGGGAACAACGACACGATCACCAGCAACAGGATCGCGATCCCCGGTAGCACAAACGTCGGCTTGGTCAACAAGCGCTGTGAGACGCCGCGCCGCTTGGAGGGCCGGGCAGGCTTGGTCTTAGGCATGTTGTCCACCTCGCCGGATGCGCGGATCGAGCAGCGCGTGGATCAACTCGATCAACAGTGAGGTGGCCAAGAACACCACAATCAAGGCCGTGGCGACCCCGACCACAGTGGTCCCCTCATGGGACTTGATCGCGTCGAACATCAGGTTGCCGACCCCGGGAAGGTTGAAAATCCCTTCGATAATCACGGAGCCGCCCAGCAGGTAGCCCAGGTCGGTCGCCAGGTAGGTCGATGCCGGGATCAGCGAGTTGCGTAGCGCGTGCACCGAGATGATCCGGCTTTCACGCATCCCGTGAGCACGCAGCATGGTGACGTATTCGGCCTCCAAGGACTCCACCATTGCGCCTCTGACCAGGCGCGATACAGCCGGCAGGCCAAAGATCGCAATGATGGCGGCCGGGAGTAGATAGGACTCGGGCCAGCCGTCCGCCACGCCGGCGACCGGTAACCAGCCCAGTTTGACGCCGAAGATCAGTTGGGCAACCAAACCCATCACGAAGACCGGGATACAACTTGCCAGCACTGTGAACGCTAATAGGGAGTAATCCAGCCACTTGCCTTTTCGCAACGCCGAAACTATGCCGATCGCGACCCCGACCACTATTTCCATCACCCACGCCGTCAACCCCAAAGCTATGGTGACGGGCCAGCGCGAAGTCATCTGATCCGCCACCGGCCGACCCGCGAAGTTGGTCCCGAAATCGCCCCGGAAAATCCCGCTGATGTAGTCCCAGTACTGGACCCAAATCGGGTCATCCAAGTGATATTTGATCCGCAACGCTTCGATGGTGGATTCCGGCACTTGTTTGGGCCCCAAAAAGGCCCGGATCGGATCGCCGGGCAGCGCAAACACGGCGAGGTAGATAATCAGGGTGACACCGAAAAACACCAAGGCGAGCCCCCCTACTCGCCCCCCAAGCCTGGCCGCGAGCCTCATATCAGCTATCTAACAGCCCGGCGGCCAGCGCTCCGGCCGCCAAGACCGCACCGTATTGGACACCCGCGACCTTGTTCAAGGCGATCGGTGTGGCTGGGGTGGCGCGGACGGCATCGTGCTCCCAAGTGGCGTAGAGGGCCGCCAGGTCTTGCGCCGCCCGCCGCACCTCTAACGGAGCCAGCCCGGCCCGGCATTCTGCTTCTAAGGCCTGGAGCGTCATCGACCCGAAGCGGAGCCGGAACATATGTACTACGTCCTCGCAGGAGAACTGCTCGGCTACCGTCGCCGGGCGCGCCGAGCCGGGCTGGCCTGCCCTGGCCAGACCCGCCCGGCCTGATTCGGCTATCCCCGGAGCGAAAGCCTCCGCCCCGCGGCGCAGCGGCGTGTCAAGGCTCAGGTAAGGGCCGGCGGCCGCCAGGGCGTCCGTCAACACCCGCCCGGTTTCCAGATGCTGTTCGCTGGTGCGCTTCAACAACGCCGCATAAGACTCCGTGGTGGGCGTAGTGTCATCGCTGGCCGGATGGCTCCAGTAAGGCAACTCCGCGATCAGCGACAACGTGCCGTAGCGGGCGACATAGGCGGTCGACGAATCGCCTGCGGGCTTGGGCCCAACCGGGTCAACGCCGAGGTCTTCCAACCAGTCATAGGTGTGGGCGAAGTCGAACATCAGGTATATCGCGTCCGCTGCGGCCACCAGGTCGCCCGATTCGGGCTCCCCTAAGGCGAGCGGCAGACCAAGCGCCTGGGGCACGGCGTGCAACAGATCGAACAGCGGCTGGGAGACCCGCGAGACGTAGTAGTACACGCCACCCAGTTCGGCATTGTGCAGCGGGACGTACACATCCGGTTTGACCGCGTCCATCAGGCGGGCCAAGGCCTGCGTTTCCGGCATCATCCGGTCGAAATAAGCCCGCTTGTAGTCCACCGGGAAGGACCATTCGACCTGTTCATCCGGCGCCGGGCGGTAAAAACGGCGCGCGTAATAGAGACGGTCGGTCGGCTGGCCGAACCAG
The DNA here is from genome assembly GCA_031278675.1 of Bifidobacteriaceae bacterium. Taxonomy (GTDB): domain Bacteria; phylum Actinomycetota; class Actinomycetes; order Actinomycetales; family WQXJ01; genus JAIRTF01. The sequence continues at coordinate 2,148 of JAITJY010000400.1, read as the reverse complement.
CTTTCGTTCAAACGGTACCCGTCGGGATCAATGCAAGGGACAATGTGCCAGGTCGCGTCGAAGGCTTCGCGTAGGCCCCGATCGGCGCAAAGCTCGCTGATCAGGTGTTGGGCCGTGATTGAACCAATCGGCTCGTTCGGGTGGACCCCACCGACCACCAGGTTTTGTTTGGTGCCTTGACCTACGGTGTAGACGTGGATCGGTTCACTGAGCCGACTGGTGCCGATCCGCCGGCGCCGGACCAGGTCCGGGTGAGCCGCCCGCGTTGACTCGAAGCTGGTCGCCAACTCATCAAGGGTCGGGAACGTGGTGCGACCTGGCACGCCACCGGCGCGCCGGACTATTTCGCCCGGCGCGCCGGTGGACCAAACGGTTTCGCTCACTTCAGCGTGATCCGTGCGAAGAACGGGCTGCCCTGGGTTGATGGCACCTTGTCGATCCGCTCCGAGGTGACCCACAAGAACCGGTTGGCGAACGTTGGGATGGTCGGGAAATCCTCCAAAATCCGTTCCTGGACCTTGACGTAGCCGGCGTAGGCTTCCTCCAGCGTGGGCGCCGAATCGGCTGCGTTGATCAACGCGTCGACTTCGGGGTTGGAGTAATAGGTGGCGTTATAACCGAGGCCGTCTGCGGTAAAGGCGGCCCGCAGCGTGTTCTGCTGGCTGGCGTACAAGGCTCCCCAGTGGCCCCGCAACAGGCCATAGTCGCCGGCATCGCGGCGGGCCTGGAAGTCGGCGAAGTCGGTCGATGGCGTGGCGATCGCGCTAATGCCGAGGTTCTGGCTTAGCTGCGCCGCGAAGGCTTCGAACATGTCTTCTTGGCCCCAGCCGCCGACAAACAAGATATCGACGGTGCCTTCCAGCCCACCAGCCTCGGCGAGCAGTTCTTTCGCTTCATCGGGATGGAATTCGCAATACTTGCCGCAGATGCCTTCGGGGTTACCAGGCATGTTAGGTGAGGTCAGCGACGTGGCGGGAACTTGCGAACCGGAGAAGATGGCGTCGTTGATGGCGCTGCGGTCGATCGCCATGGAAAAGGCCTGGCGCACCCTGATATCAGCGAACCGCGGATCGTCGGGGTTGAACCCAAACCAGTCGACCGATGGTGCATCGAGCGGCTTGAACCGGTCACCGAAGTCCTCCCTGGCGACGGCGGTCTTGGAACCCGCGACGTTCGCTACGTCAAGCGTCCCAGCCAAGGCGTCGGTGTAGGCGGTGGCAATGTCGATATAGGGCTTGTAGGTGATCTGGCTGATGGCGGGCTTGTCTCCGGCGTAATCCGGGTAGGCGGTGAGCACTATGTCGCCTTGGCCGGGTGCGTCCCACACGGCGGCCATCTGGAATGGGCCGTTGCCGATCGGGTTGACGTCATAGGCGTCCAGGTCTTCGTACGCTGCCGCCGGCATCGGATAAAAGGCGGTCTGGGCGTCCGACAACTGTAGCGGGAATTGGCGGTCGGCGACGGTCAATTCCACCGTGAACGTGGTGTCGTCAACCTTCTTCAACCCGCTCAAGGTCTTCGCGGCGGGGGCTTCGCCCTGCATCTCGGCGTAGCCCACAATGGGAGCCAACTCGAAGTTGTTGATCCAGGCGTTGGGGCCATAGGCGGTGTAGTTCCAGGCGTCGATATAGGTATCCGAGGTCACCTTTTCGCCGTTGTGGAAGGTCCAGCCGTCGCGGAGTTTGACGGTCCAGGTGATCCCGTCGGGGGATTCGATCGATTCGGCTTGGACATAGGACACGGTCCCGGTCTCGTCTACGCTGACCAGCGGAGCGAAGATCGGCAGTAGGACGTCGTAGGCGGTTTCGTGGTTGCCTGGGGTGAGATGGTCAACGGTGGCTATGCCAACCGTGATGGCCGAATCGCCGGTGCCGCCAGCGGTACCGGTTGGGCCTGGATCGTCGCTGCCGCCACAGGCGGCCAAGGCTAGAGCGAGCACACAACTGGCGCTCATGACGGCGGTAGTGCGAATGGTTTTCACTGACTCCTCCTGAGGTTCAAGGGCAGGCCACATTCTTGGGACCGGCTTTACCAAAGATGATGCTAGGGGATAAACCACCGTTAAGTTTCAGACGAAACTGAAGCTTATGGGAGTTGTAATACGCCTGAAACATTGGGCCCGCGCGCGGCGTGCCCGGCTGGGGCGGC
>JAITJY010000155.1 GCA_031278675.1 Bifidobacteriaceae bacterium | reverse complement strand
TCAGAGCGCTGGGCTTGGTTGGGCAGGAGATAAATTGAAACACTCGCCACCGGAAAGGAGATAAATTGAAACACTCGACGCGGCTGCAGCCGCGAAGGGCCCGTCGAGCGTGCCAACTCATCTGCTTGGGGCCGCGATGGGCTCGCCGAGCGTGCCAACTCGTCGGATTGGGGCCGCGCTGGGCTCGCCGGGCGTACCAACTCGTTGGCTTGGGGCCGCGAGTGTTTCAATTTATCTCCCGCCCGCAGTATCACCGCAGGTCAGAGCGCTGGGCTTGGTTGGGCAGGAGATAAATTGAAACACTCGCCACCGGAAAGGAGATAAATTGAAACACTCGACGCCGCAGACAGCGCCAGGCGCGGGCCGACTTTGCTCAAGGCCCCGCGCCACCCGACCAGCCCAAAACCACCCCACCGCCCCACGTAGACCCTCGCGGTGGCCGTTCCGCGTCAGAGATCGCTGACCACCCACGACCGCCAACAAACCCCGGGAATCAATCATCCAGGACTTGGCCGCGCATCTCCGGGAGGGCCCAGGCGGCGGCCGCCGCCACAATGAAGCAGCCCGCGAACAACACGAAGACCGGTCCCGTGCCCAGAGCCGTGTGCAGAGGGATGGTCACCAGCGTCGTGACAATTGACGCTAGCCGCCCAAACCCGGCCGCCCAGCCCGCACCGGTGCCCCGCAGCGGCGTGGGATAGATCTCCGGGGTGATGGCGTACAGGGCGCCCCCGGCGCCCAGGTTGAAGAAGCTCAGCGTCATCCCAGCGCCGATTATCCCAGCCGCTCCCTGCGCCCCCGCGAACAGTCCCGCTGCCCCCGCCGCTCCCACCAGGACCACCGCCAGCGTGACGCGCCGGCCCCAGAGTTCAATCAGCCACGCCGCACACGCATAGCCCGGGAGTTGCGCCAACGTGATGATCAGCGTGTAGCCGAGCGACTTGGTGACGGCAACGCCATCGGCCACCAGGAGGCTCGGCAGCCAGGTGAACGCGCCGTAGTAGGCGAAGTTGACGCAGAACCAGACCGCCCAGATCGCCGCCGTGCGCCGCGCCATGCCGCCGGTGAACAAGGCGCGCGGGTGGGCGCGGGCCGCCTCGCGCACCGCCTCCCCCTCGCCCGATGCCGTCCTTTCCCGTCCCGCTTCCATCCAGCGTTGGCCGTGGGGACGGGGCGCCGGTGCGGCGGCTGCGCTGTGTTTGGTGGAGTACGCGGGGTCGGCGGGGCCGGGGGCGCTGGGGTCGGCATCGTCGGGGCGGTTCTTGGTGCCGGCGGGGGTGTTGGCGGGGCTGGGGGCGCTGGGGTCGGCATCGTGGGGGCGGTTCTTGGTGCCGGCGGGGGGGTTGTCGGGGCGGGCGGCGCTGGGGTCGGCATCTTCGGGGCGGTTCTTGGTCCTGGCGGCGGCTTCGAAGGCCTGGACGGCGGCTTCGGCTTCGGCGAAACGGCCTTTGGACTCGTTGAAGCGGACGGACTCGGGCAGGGAGCGGCGCACGAACACCGCATAGAGGGCGGGCGCGGCGCCAACCACGAGCGCCCAGCGCCAGCCATTGGCACCGAAGAGCCCGGTGGGCGCGGCGATAAAGTACCCGATCAGGGCGGCGGCGGTCCAGCCGAGGGCCCAGAACGCCTCCAGCCAGACGATCACCCGGCCACGGATGCGCGGCGGCGAGAACTCGCTGACCAGGGTGGATGCGACGGGCAGTTCCGCGCCCAGACCCAGGCCCACCACGAACCGCAACGCGATCAGGGCGCCGACGCCCCAGGCCAGAGCGCTGGCGCCCGTGGCCAAGCCGTAGACCAGGAGGGTGACGGCGAAGACTTGGCGGCGGCCCAATCGGTCCGCGACCAACCCGCCGACAGATGCGCCGATCGCCATCCCCATGAAGCCCGCAGCGGCGATCCAGGACTTGTCCTGGGGGGCCATGTTCCAGCTTTCGGGCAATGCGACCATGATGAAGGAGATCAGCCCCACATCCATTGCGTCCATGGCCCAACCAATCCCTGAGCCCCAGACCAGGCGGGCGTGGAGCCGATTGAAACTGAGTTGGTCAAGGCGTTTGGAGCGGGTCGGTGTGCTGTTCAAGAGGGTCATGCGGCCTCTCCTTGGATCGTGGGCGGACCCACAACAATTTATGTCTTCTCGACAATATAACTTTCGTCCCACTATCCGGGCAGATTGGTCCACATCCTGGACAGGCTCTGTGCGGACCTGCGCCGATGCGGCTGCTGCCGGGTCACTTCGGGGTCGCTTCGGGGACGCTTCCGGGTCGCTTCGGGGTCGCTTCGGGGACGCCTCCAGGTCAGGTCCAGCCCAGGGCGCCCTCGCGGACTCCGTGATCCTGGAAAGTGCGGCGGGAGGCACCTGGCGCAACCCATCGGGATCGAACCGCACCGAGCGCACGGCGTGAGCGTGGCGAACGAACTGGTCAACCAGAACAGGCGAAGCGACGGGGATGGGGCCAAGCGGTGTGTCAGCGCGGATGATGACGGTGGTGCTCGTTAGTCTTGGGGGCGTGCGGAGGAAGAAACGGGCGGATCAGTCGGCGCGCGCGGCCAAGACGGCGAACTCGCGGGGATCGTCGAGCCCGGCCCCGGCGCGCAGCGGCGCAGCCCGGGGGACCGGTGGCGCTGGGCGGGGGACTGGTGGCTCAGCGCGGGCCGCAGCCGGTGCCGCCCCGGCTCGCCGGGGCGTTCGCGCTGATCAGACCGCTGCCACGGCATCCAACGCGCCCGCAGTTGGCCCATCGACTGCCGCCACGGCCGCCCTGCCGCCTGGCTCGGCTGGGGGGCGCGCGGGGGGCGCTGCGGGCGCCGGAGCTGCGGGGGGAGCGGCGCGCGGCGCCTGGCATGGGATGGCCCGAGGAGCCCACGCGGTGGCCCGCCGCGTAGGCCAGGATGCTCGCAGTTTGCCGCCCGAACACCGCCGCGACGGAGTCGCGCTGCTGGCGATCTGCCTGGCGCTGGTGGTGGCCGCCCAGAGCTGGTTCGGTCTGAGCGGACCGGCCGGCCAAGCCATCGAATGGGTCGCGGCGGGCCTGTTCGGGGTGCTCAGCAAAGCGCTCCCAGTGGTCCTGATCTACCTCGCGATTCGCCTGATGCGCCATCCGCAGGAGGCCGAGGCCAACGGCCGCATCTCGATCGGTTTCACAGCGCTGATCGTGGCCCTGGCCACCTTGATCCACATCGGCTGCGGCATGCCCAGCCCGCGCGGCGATTGGGACGGCATCCGCGCCGCCGGTGGCGCGATTGGCCTGATCGGTACCCCGGCCGCCGCGCTCCTGACCCGTTGGATCGCGTTCACGGTGTTCTTGGTGCTCGCCTTCTTCGGCTTGCTGGTGATCACAAAAACCCCGGTCAACCGGATTGCCCAGCGGAGCCGTGAGGCCATCGCCGCCCTCGGTTGGCCGTCCGCGACCGAGCGGCGCGCCCGGCGCCGGCCGGCACTGGATTCGTACGCCAACGACGAACCCTACAGCCGCCCCGACCAGTCCGAACACGCCGAAGGCCCCTTCTTGCCGCACGGTTCCGACGGGGTCGAGACCCAGTTCCACAACTATGACACCGGGGACTCCCCGCCGGAGGGCGCCAGTTTCGGTGGACCAGACAGCCCGGACGGCGCCGTCTACCCCGGCCCAGCCGACGGTCCCGCCTATGGCAGCCCAGCCGACGATGCCGTCCCCGGGCTCGCCTTCGGTCCCGCGGCCGGCGGCGCGGCGGCTTTGGGTGGCGCGCGCCATGCGGGCTTTAGTGGGGTGAGCGGCGCTGGTGGGCCGGTCGGCGGCGTGGCCAACGATTCCCCGACGGAACAATTTGGCGCCGCAGGGGCTCTGGGGGCCGCTGGTGTGCTCGGAGGCGCTGGTGCGGCCGGTGGCGCCTGGGCGCTCGCTGGAGCTGCTGGAGCTGCTGGAGCTGGTGCGGCTGGGGGCGCTGGTGCGCTTGCTGGAGCTGGTGCGGCTGGGGGCGCTGGTGCGCTCGGGGGGACCGGTTTGGCCGGTGGCGCTGGTGGGCTTGCTGGAGCTGCTGGAGCCGGGGCGGCCGGGGGTGCTGGTGCGGCCGGGGGTGCTGGTGCGGTCGGAGGTGCTGGTGCGGTCGGCGGGGGAGCGGTTGGCCGGGCTGGCGCGCGCGGCGGCAAAGCTGCCGCAATGCCCCATGGGGGATCCCAGGGCAATCTGACCGGGGATGTCCTGTACGAACTACCGAGCCCGGAACTCCTAGCCAAAGACCTGCCGAAACGGGACCAGAGCGCCGGCGCGGCGCGGATCATGGGCGCACTGACAGAAGTATTCGAGCAGTTCTCGGTCGACGCGACCGTGGTTGGATTCACCTGCGGTCCCACTGTGACGCGCTACGAAGTAGAACTGGGTCCTGGGGTCAAGGTGGAGCGCATCACTCAATTGCAGCGCAACATCGCCTATGCGGTGGCGAGCCCGGAGATCCGGATCATCTCGCCGATCCCGGGCAAATCCGCCATCGGGATTGAGATACCCAACACGGAACGTGAGACGGTGGCGCTGGGCGATGTGCTGGCGAGCCCCATCGCGCGGCGTAACCCGCACCCCATGCTGGCCGGGCTGGGGAAGGATGTGGGCGGGGGCTACGTTGTGGCGAACCTGGCGAAGATGTTCCATCTGCTGGTGGCGGGGGCGACTGGCTCCGGCAAATCATCCTTCATCAACTCGATGGTGGTTTCTTTGCTGATGCGGGCAACCCCGGAACAGGTCAGGATGGTACTGATCGACCCGAAGCGAGTTGAACTGACGGTCTACGCCGGGATCCCGCACCTGATCACCCCAATCGTGACTGACCCGAAGAAGGCCGCCGAGGTGCTGGATTGGGTGTGCCGCGAGATGGATTCGCGCTACGACGCCCTGGAACGCTATGGGCTGAAACACATTGAAGATTTCAACAAGGCGGTGCGCAACGGGTCGATCAGGGCTGAACCGGGTGCGGCGCATCCACTGCGCCCCTATCCGTATCTTCTGGTGGTGGTTGATGAGTTAGCCGATCTGATGATGGTTGCCCCGCGTGATGTCGAAGCTTCGGTGCAGCGGATCACCGCCGTAGCGCGGGCGGCCGGGATTCATCTGGTGCTGGCCACCCAGCGTCCTTCGGTGGATGTGGTGACTGGTGTGATCAAGGCGAATATTCCGTCCAGGCTGGCATTCGCGACCACGTCCCACACGGATTCGCGTGTGGTGTTGGATCAGTCCGGCGCCGAGAAGCTGATCGGTCAGGGCGACGCACTGTTCTTGCCGTACGGATCGTCGCGGCCGATCCGTCTCCAGGGCGCATGGGTCGGCGAGTCGGAGATCCACGCGGTGGTGGAGGCTGTCAAGGCGCAGGCGAAAGCGGAATACCGGCCTGATGTGATTGCTCAGATGACGCGGCGCCGGACTGTGGATGACGACATCGGCGACGACTTGGACCTCCTGCTGCAAGCCGCTGAACTGGTCATTGTCTCCCAAATTGGTTCTACTTCCATGCTGCAACGCAAGCTGCGGATCGGGTTCGCTAAGGCCGGGCGGCTGATGGATCTGCTGGAAACCAGGGGTGTGGTGGGTCCGTCCGAGGGCGGCAAGGCCCGCGAGGTGCTGGTCGCGCCGGAGGCTCTGGCGGGGATTCTCGCATCGCTGAGCGGCGCGGATGCGCCGGCGAGTGAGGCGTCCGCAGAGAATTCTGGTGTCAGTGAACCGCCCACCGCGCCGGAAGGTGGCGCGTAAATGGCCAGTAAGCTGGTTGGATGACCAGCCAGCCCTCGGCCCCGGCGACGGCGCCCGCGCCGTTGCTCAATGTGGCGAACGTGCTTACCATGGTGCGGATTGCGCTGGTGCCAGTTCTCGTGGTGGTTTTTATGCACGATGCCGCCACCTCACCTCCGTGGCGTCTCGCAGCGACCGGCGTTTTCTTGTTGGCGTCGCTGACCGACCGTTATGACGGAAAATTAGCTCGCAGCCGGGGATTGATCACCGATTTTGGGAAGATCGCGGACCCGATTGCTGATAAGGCGTTGATTGGCGCTGCTTTGGTTTGCCTGTCGTGGGTTGGGTTGTTGTCTTGGTGGGTGACTGGCGTGATCCTCGGGCGGGAATTGGCTGTGACCTTGATCCGCATGGCGGTGATCCGTTATGAGGTGATTGCCGCGTCGAAGGGCGGCAAGCTGAAGACCGTCACTCAGATCATTGCGATTAGCGGTTATTTGTTGCCGGCTGAGTGGATCAACCGTGTTCCGGTGCTTCCCACCTTGATTGTGATTGCGATGATTCTGGCTGTCGCTATCACTGTGGCTACTGGCGCTGATTATGCGATTCAAGCGGCCGGTATTGTGCGCCGCGCCAAGCGCGCCGCCCCCGAATCCGCCCCCGTCCAGCCCGCCCCGCCCGAATCCGCCCCGGCGACCGCCGCTCCGCCCGAATCCACCCCGGCGACCGCCGGTCCGCCCGAATCCGCCCGGGCGAAGCTGGCTCCGTCTGCGCCCGCAACAGCTGGGCCGGCTTCGGCCGCAGTCCAGGCCACTGCGCCCAACCCCACTCCGACCAAGCCTGCTCCGCCTGCGGCCCAGCCCACTCCAGTCGGGCTGGCTCCGTCTGCGCCCGCGCCGGTTGGGTCGGGTTCAATGACGCCTGCTTCTGGGATGCGCGCGGCCCCGCCCACTCCGGGCGGGCTTACTCCCGCCGCCGCTGCGCCGGCGGTGCCAGCTACCGGTCAGTACCTAGCGGGAGGGGCGCCTCCGGCAGGACCGGGCGCTGCTTTGAGCAGCGCTGGCGCCGAGGCGCAAGTTGGGAGGCCGCGCCGCATCGAGTGGGTTCCGCCGACTCGCCGGGAACCGGCGCCGGTCGCGCAAGCCGCGCCGGACAAGACTTCGCCGCCGACGGCGCCGGCGGGTGCGGGTCTGGTTCGACCAGCGCCGTTCAGCATCAGCCAGCCGCCCGCGCCGCGCCCTCCGGTGGGTGTGGCTGGGGCTGGTTCGGTCAGCGCCGGTTCCGCTGGCGCGGGTGCATCCGGTGCGGGCTCGGCTGGCGCGGGTGCATCCGGCGCGGGCTCGGCTGGGCCGGGGTTAGCCCGCGCCGGTTCCGGCGCGCCGGGTGCGGGTGGGACTGGTTCGGTCAGCGGCGGTTCCGCGAGTGGCGGTTTCGTTGGCGCGGGAGGCGGGGGAGCGCCCGGCGGGGCGGGAGTGCCTCAGGTGGGGCCGGACGAGTCCGTCAAACCGACTCGGCCAGTGGCTGGGTGGCCTGACCCACCTCAAACGCGGCCAGCACCTGCGGTGCGGCCCGCGCCGCCTCGGCCCCGGCCAGCGGCGCCAGAATGGCGCCAATTGCGGACCGTGATCAGGGCAGCGGAGATCGACTCGGGCGGCGAGGCGCCGCAGACCCGGCCTGCTCAACCGGGAGCGCGTTCAGCGCCTGCTCAACCGGGAGCGCGTTCAGCGCCCGCCCCGCCTAGACCGGGCTCAGCGTCCGCCCAAACCGGAACGCATCCCTCGTCCACGACCGCCGCTTACGCGCACCCCGCGCCCGCCCCCGCCTACCAGGGTGGGCGGAAGCTGGGAGGTGGGGGGACGGCATCGGACAACGGTCGGAGCGCCGCTATACAAGACGAAGCGCTGGCTGCGGCCCAAGCGCGGCTCACGGAATTGAAGCGGCGTATAGGGTGGGGGGAAGAAGTCGGCGGGCCGAGCCGGCCAGCCACCGACGACCGTGAAACGTGAGCCGGACGGGGGCTTCTCGGGGGACGCACGGAGCTAACAGCCTCGTACGGGTGTTTTAGTAAAGGAGGACTACCATGC
>JAITJY010000097.1 GCA_031278675.1 Bifidobacteriaceae bacterium | reverse complement strand
ATGGAGGGCCAATGACTCAAACACATGTTGGGCTAAAGAGCCTGTGAAGTGCCCGGCTATTAGCGTCATCGCGAGCGCCTCCGGCTCACCCGCGCCAACGAAATACGGCCGTCCCGAGACGTCAACCACCGCCCCGGCCAAAGCCTCATCGAGGGGCACAACCGCGTCGCCATAACGCGCAATCCCGGTCTTGTCGCCCAGGGCCTGACGCAGCGCCTGGCCCAGCACAATGGCGGTGTCCTCCACCGTGTGATGAACATCCACCGCGAGATCACCGCTCGCGGCAATCGACAAATCGATCAGCGAATGGCGCGCCAACGCCGTCAACATGTGGTCATAGAAAGGCACACCAGTCGCAATTTCAGAAATCCCAGTCCCGTCCAGGTCAACGCTGACCCGCACCGAAGACTCGGCGGTGGCGCGTTCAACTACCGCTTTCCGGTTCATTCCAACTCCTCACGGATTTGAGCGAGGGCGCGGAGAAACGCGAGCGTCTCGTTCTCCGTGCCTACCGATACCCTAAGCCACCCGGCAGGACCGACCTCCCGGACAATCACACCTTGCGACAATAGTCGCTCAAAAGCTGCCCGGCGGTCAGCGAATTTGCCGAACAGAACAAAGTTGGCATCCGATTCAGCCACGGTGAATCCCATAGCACCTAGCGCCGCCGACAGGCGGTCTCGCCGTTCTCGCAGGTCAGAAACCTGTCCCAGCATTAGTCCAGCATGGTCTAGCGCCGCCAGGGCGGCGGCTTGCGTCAGGGACGACAGGTGGTACGGGAGCCGCACAGTTTTCAGGTAACCGATCAACTCCGGATTGGCCACCAAATACCCCAGCCGCACCCCGGCGAAGGCGAACGCCTTCGACATGGTCCGGCTCACCGCCACATGAGCGTACCGGCCCACCAATTCCACTGCGCTGCGCGCACCGGGCCGGCGGAACTCCGCATACGCCTCGTCTACCACCAGCACCGCGTGGCCGGCCGTGTGTTCGGCCAAAGTCTCAATCCCACCAAGCGGCGTTGCGACGCCCGTCGGGTTGTTTGGGCTGTCCAGGAGCACCACCGTCGGCTGGTTGAGGTCAATGTGGCGGATCGCGTGAGCCGGATCCAGCGTGAAATCCGCTTCACGCTTGCCCGGCCGGTACCCGGTGAATGTGTTCCGGGCATACTCCGGATACATCGAATACGTCGGCTCAAACGTAACCACCGTCCGGCCCGGGCCGCCGAACACCTGCAATAGCTGCACCATTACCTCATTTGAGCCGTTCGCCGCCCACACCATGTCTGCGGTCAGGTCGGGGACACCGGCCTCACGCACCAAATAGGCGGCCAGCGCCGTCCGCAACTCAGGAAAATCCCTTGACGGGTAACGGTTGGCGCCTGCGGCGGCCTCACGGACGCGGCGCGCCACGCTTTCGATCACTTCCGGCGGCGGCGGATACGGGTTCTCGTTGACGTTGAGCCGCACCGCCACGTCCGGGTGCGGCGCCCCGTACGGCTCCGCCGCCGCGATCTCAGGCCTGACCGGCAGTTCGCTCATGGGGCGCCCGTACGGCCCGCGTCGCCGGCCTCAGCCGCGCCGCGTCCGGCCGGCCCGGCCGGGCCCTCGAAACACTGTGTACCCAGCGGTGCAGGTTCCGTCGGCACTCCGGTCTGCGGCACCGGCGGCTGCGCCCCGATCGGCGGCAGCCACGAATGATCCGTCTGGGTGGCCGGCTCCTCGCCTGATTGCTTCGCGCCCGCCTGAGGGGCTTTGCCTGCGGCTCGCTTAGCTCCATTGGGCGCCTCCCGGCCAGCAGGTTTGGGCACGCCAGCGGCGGACGGCGCCCCGGGCAGCGCAGCCCCCGAACCCGAACCAGGCACCCCGGGCAGCACAGCCCCCGAACCCGAACCAGGCACCCCGGGCAGCACAGCCCCCGAACCCGAACCAGGCACCCCGGGCAGCGCAGCCCCCGAACCTGAACCAGGCACCCCGGGCAGCGCACCGCCCGAACCCGAACCAGGCACCCCGGGCAGCGCACCGCCCGACGCATCGGGCCGCGCGCCGGTGGCTGCATCCAGCAGGGAGCCCGGCTCTGCCGCCGGGCGGCGCACCTGGACCGCCTCGCCGTGGGCCGGGAGGTTCTCGACGTTGGCGAAAGCGGTAATCGGGTCGGCGACATCGTGCAACGCGGCCGGGCTGTATTCCACCTGCTGAACCGACTTGAGGAAAGCCGTAACCCCCAAACCCGAAGCGAAACGGGCGGTGCCACCCGTCGGCAAGACGTGATTCGACCCGGCGACGTAATCACCGAGTGGCACCGGGCTGTACGGCCCGACAAAAATCGCCCCCGCCGAATGGACCGCCCCAGCCGCCGCAGCCGGGTCTGCCACCTGCAACTCCAGGTGTTCCGCCGCGTAGATATTGGCCACCTCGATAGCATCCGCCACGCTATTGACCAGCACGATGCCGCTCTGACCACCACCCAGCGCAGCCCGCACCCGCTCCGCGTGGAAGGTGGCCGCCGAACGCCGCTCCAGCGCCGCACCAACCTGAGCAGCCAAGTCCGGCGAATCGGTGATCAGCACGGCGCCCGCCAGCGGATCATGTTCCGCCTGGCTGATCAGGTCCGCAGCCACGAACTCGGCGTTGGCGCCACCATCTGCGACAATGGCGATCTCGGTAGGCCCGGCCTCCGAATCGATCCCGACCCGGCCCATGACAAGCCGTTTCGCCGCCGCCACATAGACGTTGCCAGGACCGGTGATCACGTCCGTCCGGCGCGCCACCCCGGGCACGCCGTAAGCGAACAAGCCGATCGCCGAAACCCCGCCGACCGCATAAATCTCCTCCACACCGAGCAGCGCGCAAGCCGCCAACACTGCGGGATGCGGCCAGCCGCCCTGCGCCGCCAGCGGCGGCGACGCCAGCGCCAATTCACGCACGCCCGCCTCCTGGGCCGGCACCACATTCATGATGACCGAACTCGGGTAGGCGGCCAGGCCGCCCGGCGCATAGAGTCCGGCCCGCCGCACCGGGATCCAGCGCTGCGTCACTGTGGCTCCCGCCGCCAATTCGATCCGCCCCCCGGGTGGCACCTGCGCGGCGTGGACCCGCCGCACTCGCTCGATCGCCAGTTCCATGGCGTCCCTGGCGGGCCGCGCCAGGCGCGCCAGCGCCTCATTGACCACCGGAGCCGGCACCCGCCAACTTGGCGGCACCACCCCATCGAACCGTTCAGCCTGTTCTGCGAGCGCCTCTGCTCCCCGCTCCGCGATCGCGTCCAACAGGGGCTGGGCGGCCGCCACGGCGGCCTCGACCCCGAGTTGTGCCCGCGGCAACAGCGCCTCGACTCGCTCAACCGTCAGCGCCGCCACGTCACGCAGGTCGATTGTCCTAATCACCATAACTCCGAGTCTATTCGCGCCCCGCCGCCACTTTGGCCTGCGCTCCCGGCCGGTCCACGAACGCCCCCCGCGCCGCAGAACACCGTCCAGCCGCCATGCACGCGATTCCGGGTCTGGACCGGTTTAGCTACGCAGCCGCCGCGCAGCGGGACGCATTACCGGGCGCAACGCCCTGACCTGCGCAGACGGGTCACTTTGGTGTCAGAAGGTCCGGCCGAACAGTCCCCTGGCCGCGAGGGCCAGCATCACGACCAGCGCCGCCACAAAAGGCCACAGTGCCAACAGCCCCAGCGAGGTCAACTCGACCGGGGCCACCGCCGTGGCGCCTACCTCAGGTGACGCGAAACCGCCGGTCAGCGCCGCACCAGCGCCAGCCGCGAGCACACTGGCACCCACCGCGCCGCCCAACCACCACACGATCCGCCACGCCGAGCGGGGCCGCCCACTCCAGGCAGTCAGCGCACAGCCCAGCGCCAAGCCCGCCACGCCCATCAGCCCCGCGAACCAGACATCTTGCACAGCGCTGAACCCCAAATCATCGGCGGCAACCCAGATATCACCGCTCCACCGCGCACTGGGCCGGGGCGCGACCAGCGCCCACACCGCCCCCAGCGCCACCCCGCCCGCTCCCTGCACCCCGAGCGCTGCCGCCCACCGGTCCGGCCAGGCGGGCGGGCGGCATCGGCCTGCGGGAGCCGGTGGTGCACCCAGCGTGCCAGGCTCCGTTGCACGATGCCGTCCCCCCACCCCAGCGCCGCCCTCGCCAGGGGGAGGCGCGGCGAGATCTATGTGACGCAACTCGCCCCCAAGCTCGCCTTCAGGTCGGCGTACAGCGCGTCCGACTTGGCCACCCGCTGGTCCTGGTTGAGGGCCACCACCGTGGTCTTGGTGGGTTCGGTCAGACGGAGATGGACTGGGGCCGGGCCGGGATGGGCTTCGAGAATGCCGACCAGTTTCGCGGCGATCGCCTCCGTCACGCGGTTGGCCGGCAGCGTGATCTCCACCGCAGTGGCCGGCCCGCCGGCCGGGGCGGCCGCGTCCAGCAACTTGAGTTCCTGAGCGAAGATGGCCGCCACGCCGGCCTCATCCCGGGTCAGCCTGCCAGAGATCACCACGGGTATGTCATTCGCTAGCTTGTCGGCGTGTTGTTGGTACGCCTTTTGGAAGAACTTGACCTCCACTGACCCGTCCAGGTCTTCCAAGACCGCCAGCGCATATAAGGCACCCTTCTTGGATGTGCGCCGGTCCAAGCCCGTGAGCAGCCCAGCCACCGTCACCCAGGTGCCATCCGGGTTGATTTCATGATTCGCCAACGCTGCGGTGCGGTGTGTGGCGGCCGCCGCCAAAGCCTCCCGCAGGCCGGATAGCGGGTGATCCGAGACGTAAAGGCCGAGCATATCCCGCTCGAACGCTAGTTTCACGGTACTGGGCCATTCCGGCAGGTTTGGGATCTCCGTAGTCAGCGCCTGAGCCATGCCCGTCGCCTCGCCGAACAAGTCGAACTGGCCCGCCGCCTCGTTGCGTTTGAGCGCCATCACCGAATCGACGGCGTCCTCGTGGGCCATCGCCAGGGCGCGCCGCGACGTGTTGAACGAATCGAACGCCCCCGCCTTGATCAGAGACTCAATCACACGCTTGTTGCACACACTCACCGGCACCTTCGACAAGAAATCCGGGAACGAGGTATAGGCGCCGCGCTCCCGGCGGGCCTGCACAATCGCTTCGACCACACCCTCGCCCACGTTGCGCACCGCAGTCAACCCGAATCGGATATCGCTGCCCGATGGCGTGAAGTCAGCCGCCGACGAGTTCACGTCCGGCGGTAGCACAGTGATACCCATCCGGCGGCACTCCGCCAAGTAGAGGGCCAGCTTATCTTTTTCTTTGCGCACCGATGTCAACAGTGCCGCCATATATTCAACCGGATAGTGGCACTTCAAATACGCGGTCCAATAAGACACCAGGCCGTACGCCGCCGAATGCGCCTTATTGAACGCATAATCAGAGAACGGCACCAAGATTTCCCAGAGCGTCGAAATAGCTGCCTCAGAATAACCGTTCTGGCGCATGCCCGCGCTGAACGGCGCATATTCCGCATCAAGGATCTTTTTCTTCTTCTTGCCCATGGCCCGGCGCAGCAAATCGGCCTGGCCCAATGTGTAGCCAGCCAACCGCTGAGCAATCGACATAACCTGTTCCTGGTACACAATCAACCCGTAGGTCCCGGCCAGGATATCCGCCAACGGCTCAGCCAATTCTGGATGAATCGGAGTGATCGGTTGGCGCCCGTTCTTCCGGTCAGCATAATTGTTATGCGAATCCGCTCCCATTGGACCCGGGCGATACAAGGCACCAACTGCGGAAATATCCTCAAAGTTGTCCGGCCGCAACCGCTTGAGCAGGGCCTGCATCCCGGCCCCGTCCAACTGGAAGATCCCGAAGGTGTCCCCGCTGGCGAGCAACTCGTAAGTGGGCCGGTCATCCAAAGGAAGGTCTTCTAGCACCACCGGGGCGTGCCCGTTCAGCACTATCCCGGCCAGCGCATCCTCCAGAATTGTCAGGTTGCGCAGCCCCAGGAAATCCATCTTGACCAGCCCCAGATCCTCACACGCGGGATAGGCGAACTGAGTGATCGTGGCGCCGTCTTGTTCGCGGCGCATGATGGGGATCAAGTCGATCAGCGGCTCGGAGGACATGATCACGCCGGCGGCGTGCACCCCCCACTGCCGCACCAGGCCTTCAATGCCGCGCGCGGTCGCTAGGACGCGGCTGGCGTCCGGGTCGGACTCAAACACCGCGCGGAAGGCCTCACCCTCCCTAAACCGCTCATGTTGCGGGTCGAACACGTCCGTCAAGGACAGGTCTTTGCCCTGGACAGGCGCCGGAAACGCCTTGGTCAGCCGCTCCCCCAACGAGAAAGGATAACCCAGCACCCGGGCCGAATCCTTCAGCGCCTGCTTGGCCTTGATAGTCCCATAGGTCACAATCTGCGAGACCCGGTCTGCGCCGTACTTGTCCGTCACATAGCGGATCACCTCGCCGCGGCGCCGCTCGTCGAAGTCCACGTCGAAGTCCGGCAGCGATTCGCGTTCCGGATTCAAGAACCGTTCAAAAATCAGCCCATTCTTCAACGGGTCCAGGTCGGTGATCCCCAAAGCGTAGGCCGCCATCGACCCGGCGCCGCTACCGCGCCCTGGCCCCACCCTGATCCCCTGCGACCGCGCCCAGCCAATGAAATCCGCCACCACCAAGTAGTATCCGGCGTAGCCTTTGTCCGCGATCACCTTTTCTTCATAAGCTGCCTGGGAGGCCACCTGCGGCGGCACGCCATCCGGAAAACGCCGCACCAAACCGCGTTCGACTTCCTGGACAAACCACGAGTCCTCATCCTCGCCCGGCGGGACATCAAACCGCGGCATATAATGACCCGGCTGCGAAACAAACTCGGTGTTACACCGTTCAGCAATCAACAGGGTATTATCGCACGCCTCCGGCAACTCCCGCCATAATTCACGCATTTCCTCGGATGACTTCAGGTAATAGCCTTCGCCGTCGAACTTGAACCGGCCCGGGTCATCTATCATGCTATTGGATTGCACACACAAGAGAGTGTCATGGGCGGCGGCATCCTCGGGGGCCACATAATGCAAGTCATTGGTTGCCACCAAAGGCGCCCCAATTGTCTTGGCCAAACGCAACAGATCCGCCGCCACCCGCCGTTCAATCGCCAAGCCATGATCCATTAGTTCAACGAAATAGTTGTCCCGGCCCAGAATGTCCTGAAACTCGCCCGCTGCCCGCACCGCCTCATCCCATTGGCCCAGCCGCAGGCGGGTCTGCACCTCACTCGACGGACAACCGGTGGTGCCGATCAGTCCCCGCGCGTAGCGGTGAAACAGATCCCGGTCCATCCGAGGCTTGATGAACTGGCCTTCCAGAGACGCCAAAGACCCCATCCGGAACAGGTTGTGCATCCCCTCGGTTGTCTCAGCCAACAACGTCATGTGCGTGTAAGCGCCACCCGCCGAGACGTCATCGTCCCTTTGCGCCTCCGTGCCCCACAAAACCCGCTTGCGTTCTTGACGCGCCAACCCGGGCGTCAGATACGCCTCTAAGCCAATGATCGGCTTGATGCCGGCCTTGACCGCTGCCGACCAGAAGGCATGCGCCCCAAACAGCGACCCGTGATCCGTCAGCGCCAAAGCGGACTGGCCCAGCAATTCGCAACGTTTCATCAGGTCAGCGATCCGCGCGGCCCCATCAAGCATCGAATACTCGGTGTGGACATGCAGATGGACAAAGTCCTTGCCGGGGGTCAGAGCCATGGACGAAGAGTCTAATTCGAGGCGGCCCTAGGTCGCGTCACGCCGCGCGCAGCAACGCCAACGCCGCCGCGAGATCTTCCGGATACGGTGCCTCTAAGCGGAGCGGTACGCGAGTCACCGGATGGTCGAAGGCCAAGGCGGCCGCGTGCAGCCACTGCCGGTGCAGGCCCAACCGTTCCGCCAGGCGCGGATCAGCCCCGTAGAAAGGGTCACCCACCAGGGGGTGACCCAATGCGGCCAGATGAACCCTGATCTGGTGGGTGCGGCCCGTTTCTAGTTCGACACGCAGCAACGCCGCGCCGGGGAACGCCTCAAGCAATTCGTAATGCGTGATGGACGGCTTACCGCCGTCAACAATCCCAAACTTGAACGCGCCGGGCAGCCGCCCGATCGGCCCATCGATGGTGCCGCGCAGCGGGTCCGGTAGTCCCTGAGCCACCGCGTG
>JAITJY010000001.1 GCA_031278675.1 Bifidobacteriaceae bacterium | reverse complement strand
CGAACCCCGCCGCCATAGTGGCCCCAACCGCGAAGACAACATCCAAGGGAGCGAACCAAGCCACCACCATCGCGACCCAAGACGCCAACGCCGTCGCGACCGCCGGCCAAGGGAAAGCTCGCGGCCGGGCCGCACCCGGCCGGGCCGCACCCGGCCGGGCCGCCGCCTCCAGCAGCGCCCCCGACCCACCCGGTGCGATCCCGCCCCAATCTGTCATGGCCGGCCCTCTCAACTAAAGGTTCACTCGAACACTGCTCACTTCAGCGAAATTGTTCCCGTTTGACATGCTTGATCCATTCGCGCCTGGTGCTTTAGGCGCTTCTAGCGCTTAGAGATCGCCGCAGTCAAGTAGACCTGACCAGAGCCGAGGTCGAGGGTCCGGGTCTCGTTGGTCCCGTGAACATCCAGATCGTCGCTAAAGGTCAGAACACCGGTTGCGGCCTCGCCGTCCAAGTTCAACTCCAGGACGGTTCCGGCCTCGATCATGACCGCCGTCACCCAGCCCTCGGAGACCTCGTATTCGTCCCGGTATTCCCGGATCAGGAAGTCGAAGTCGAACTCCGCCGGCAGCCTGCCCCCCTCCAAGAGCAGCGTGACGGAGTGGATCGAGGCGCCATCGGCGCTGAGGATGAACCCAACCTCGGCCCGGTCGACCCCGGTCAGGTCCACCGTGCCGGTGAACGGAATCTCCCCCGCCTCGTAAGTGACTGGGTCGGCGCGGGTCACCAGCTCGATGCTGCCGCCCACGCTGTCCAGACCGGGTGTGCTCGGCTCGGGTGTGGTCGGCTCGGGTGTGGTCGGCTCGGGTGTGGTCGGCTCGGGTGTGGACGAATTGGCCTGGCCGGTCTCGCTGGCCGCAGTCGTGGTCGGCCGGCTGCCGCTCGCCTCGTCATCGCTGCCGAGCAACGCCGTCAACGCGATCGCGCTTGCCACCACCACAACCGACGCCCCCGCGACGATGCCGACCACCAACCCCGTACGCTTCTTCCGCTTGGGGGATGGCTGGTATCCAGGTCTGCCGGGCCAACCGGCCCCCGGCGGCGGGGCTGGAGCGGCCCACGCCTGCGGCGCCTGCATCTGAGGCTGCCCTGGAGCCTGCCCGGGCGCCTGCCCCGGAGCCTGACCCGGGGCAGGCGTCGGCGGCTGCCGCGGACCCTGCATCGGGCGCTGTGTCGGCGCCGGCCCCGGCGCGTGCGTCGGCGGCTGCCGCGGACCCTGCATCGGGCCCTGTATCGGCGCCGGCCCCGGCGCGTGCATCGGCGCCTGCCCCGGCCCCTGCCTCGGAGCTTGCGTCGGCGGCTGCCACGGCGCTTGTATCGGCGGCTGCCACGGACCCTGCATCGGCGCCTGCCCCGGCGCCTGACCCGGGGCCACCCAACCTTGCACGCTGGTTTGCCGTTCCGGCGCCGCGCCCGGCGCCGCTGTCCCGGCTGGACCGGGCGCCTTGGCGGGTGCGGGTTCGACGCGGCCCGCCGCCCCGGCGGGTGACGGTGGATCGGGGGCCACGCCGCGGTCCTTCAGCCAGGCCCGCAGACCCGGGTAGACCGACGGATGCTCCCAGACCTTGGCCCACAAGCTCGGCTGAACTGCGGCTATAGCCATCAGCTCGGTGGGTGGCAGTCGCGGATCGTCCAGGGCCGCTGCCGCTTGATTGAGATCATTCCAGTTCGACATGGTCAGCTGTCCTCTTCAGTCGTGGGCAGATCGTCGCCCGTCTCGGGCAGGTTCAGCTCAACCGGCGGCGGCGGGTAGCTCCCGTCGGCCGGACCTGGCGGTGGCGGCTGCGCGGGCGGGGGCGGCGGCGGCGGGTAGCCCGGCTGCCCCGGTGGCGGCTGCGCCGGTGGCGTCGCTCGGGTGGGCCCGGCCGTGAACAGCGCTGTCAGCGCCAGGGCCGCGGCCACAGTTGGCTTGGTAACGCTATGAGCACGCACAATGCCTCCTCGGTCGCTCAGTCTTGCCAGGCCCGGGGCCGCGGTTGGCACGGCGCGGTAAGACTTTCGGGTTCGCCCGGCCCCATCGCGCTCGGCGTCCCCAGACCTGCCGCCTCCACGCTGACGGCGGACGTCTGGTTGCCAAAACAGGTTATCCGTCGCCGGCACTTGGTTCAATGGTCCGCCATCGGATTGCTTCATCGCCGCCTCCTGTTGTTCCCCGGCCGCTTGCCTCGCGCCCGGTCATTTCGTTTCCACCCACGCTAAGCGCCGTCGCCGGCGCCCGGGTCTGCTCCGCGCAGACAATTCCCCCGGCCAAGGACGGTGTTGAACAACACCGTCCGACCGTGCCCGCGCAGGGGAGAGCGAAGCTCTCACCAGCGGAAACGCGGCAGGCAAGCGCTGTCGGACGCCCTGGGAGAGCGTTGTTCAACGCTCTCCCAGGAGCGTGGTGAATAACCACGCTCCGGCCGTGCCAGCGCAGGGCAGCGGTACGCTGACCAGCCCAAACGCGGAAGGAAAGCGCAGGTTTGGCCTGGGAATCCGGTTTATTCCACCGGATTCCCAGGAATCAGAAACGGTTGACAATGAAATGGTCGTCCGTCCCATCGAGACGGACCATCCAGGCGGCGCCGTCATCCGTGTTGTGATAGAAAACCCAATCACCCGCGATGGCATGAGTGTCAGACGGATTCTCCGTCAAGACCATCTCCCCGCCGCCGTCCAAATCCGACCGCACCAACTTGCCGTGGCCGTTGATGAACACCAAGCCACCGGAGTAAGCCACAACCCGCGACACCGCCCCGGAATAGATCCGCTTAGCCCCAGCCCCGTCCAGATCAGCCGCGACCAAAGCGCCAGGAACGGTGAAATCAGACAAGAAAAGTGTGTCGTCCAGCGTGCAGAGCCAGGCCGTCGCCGCGTCATAGACCAGATCAGTCCGGCCGCTCGCCAAATCGGTGCGGTATAGGCGATCCCCATCATCGAAGTCCGTGAAATAGTGGAATCCACGGTAAACCAGAGGGTAATAGCCGGTCCTCGGATTGACTAGTTCCATCCCCGAACCATCGGGCGCCATCTTGTACAAATTGAAGTCGTCGTCTACCAGCTCGAAGTAGAGTTGCCCGCCGTCGATAAACAGATCCCCGGCCGATTCGTCGACCAAGGTGACGCAGTCGCCGGTCCCGGGGTCACAGCGGACAATCCCCTCCGTATAAGACGCGTAGTACACGTCCCCTTCCCAATAATTCAGCGAGTCGGCGTCCTCACTGGCCACCAGGCGCCCGGCGTCCGTGCCGTCCATACCTAACTGGTAGATGCCATGCGCTGCGGCCAGATAGATGAAACCCCCGCCCTCTACCACGAGCCCCCGGCCGCTGACTATGTTGCCGGGCAGGTTGCCGAGACCCTGCTCGTATGGGCCCACCCCAGTTTGAGTGGCGCCGCTGGGCGTCTTTGGGCCGCCGAGGGCGCCCAGGCCGGGCTCGGCCCACGGCCACCCCCGCGAGAATCCGACGCCGGCCAAGACCAAGGCCACCGTCGCCACGCAGGCGGCGAACGCCCAGAGAAGACCGTGGCGTTCGCGGAGCGGCGGACGGAGCCGGCGGGCGACCTGCTCGACGTTTTGGAACCGGTCACGCGGGTCGAACGCGATGCACCGCTCAATCACCCGCCGCAGGCCCGCATCGGGGATGCGCAGGGCCAAGTCGGCCCGGTCCGGACTGCCGGTGGCGAGGAAGATCAGCACCACACCGAGCGCGTAAATGTCCGCCTGGGGCGAGGACTGGGCGTAACCGTACTGCTCTGGCGGCGCATACGGCATCGTGCCCATGTGCTGCGTGTCGGAGGTCGAGCTGTCCTTGAAAACCCGGGCGATCCCGAAATCCGTCAGCCCCACCGACCCGTCCGGGCACAAAATGATGTTCTGCGGTTTGATGTCGCGGTGGACCACCGGCGGGGTTTGGGAATGCAGGTAGCTCAGCAGGCCGCACAGTTGGCGGCCGATGGCGCGCACCCGGCTGGGCGGCAGCGTGCCGCGGGCCAGGACCTGGTCCAAAGGCATCCCGTCGAAGTGCTCGCGGGCCAGGTAGGCGCGGCCGCCCTGGGTCAGCGCGCCGTAGACCTTGGGGATGCCGGGCGCGTCGAGCCGCGCCAAGATGGCCTGCTCGGCGTCCACCGGCT
>JAITJY010000376.1 GCA_031278675.1 Bifidobacteriaceae bacterium | reverse complement strand
TGCCCGCCACCATGAGCTGGGATTGGGCCGGCCCCCAAGAATCGGCCGGAACGATGCCGCCGTCAGGCACCGGGGCGAACTCGACGCCATCGTCCGTGGGGTGGGCGTTGGCGCTGGCGTGGTTCACGCCGTCCGCGTAGATGCCGGCCGAACCGCCGAGGTAGAGGTAATCCTGACCGGCGCGCTTCGGGTTGGCGTAGGGGCCCAACTGGGCGTTGGTGGTCGAGGCCAGCGGCGAATCACCCCAGGAGGCGCTCATGGTGATGCCGAAATCGGCTTGCACAACAGCCTGGTCGGTGGTCATGGCGACCTTAGAGACGATGGCGGCGCCGCCGGTGGCGGAGTAGGGGTTGCCGCTGGCGCTGAGGGCGGTGTTGAGAGCGTCGATGCCGTCATGGCGGGCGCCACTGCAGGCCCCGCTGGTGGTCTGCGCCCGGTAGTCGCGGCCGGAGCCTTGGCTGCAATAGGCGGTCAAAGTGTTGGATGGGCCGCTGGAGCCAGAGCCGTAGAAGACGCCGGCGCTGGCGTAGGTTTGGCTGGCGTTGACACCATTGATCTGCGGGCGCTTGACCCGCACCGTGAACTCGGTCGAGGCCGAGTTGAGCAAGGCCGAATAGTTGCCGGCGGCATTGGTCACGACCTCGCCGCGCTTGGTCCAGCTGGTCGAACCGGAGGCGGCGTTGCCCTGGAAGATCTCCACCGTGACGTTGGACACTCCAACCTCGGACGCGCCGCTGATCACACCATCACCGTTGACGTCGTTGTAAACGGTGCCTGAGATGACCGGGGCGGCTTGGGCGCTGGCGAGGTCGACCGGGTCGAGGAAATCGCCCATAAGGGTGGCGGCGCCCGAGAGCGGGTCCCAGCGATAGTAGCTGTTGTCCGAATGCGCGGTGTAGAGGGCGCCGTCCATGAAGGCCATGCCCCAAACCGACGAGTCAGTGGTGCGTACGGTGAAAGCCCGGACGATCTCATAGGTCCAGGGGTTTTGGGTGGTTGGGTTCAGGGGCTGGCCGTTGGCGTCAAAGGGAATGTTGACGCGCAGCAGAGCGTGCTGGCTGGCGGACCGCGTCAACATCAAATAGAGGTTGCCGCTGGCGTCGATCGCCATGTCAGAGCCAGCGCTCCAGTTGCCGGTCTCCGTTTCGCCTGTCAAGGCGGCCCATTGGGCGCGCAGGGACTGACCGCCGGCGGCGTTAAGCGTCTCAGCCGCGGCCACGCAGCCGTAACCGGGACTCGACGTCGCATTGACGGTCAAAATGCGGGGGTAAAGGTCGGTGATGGTGGTTTGGTTGTTGCCCACGTTGGTCGATCCGAGGCTGCCGCCGCCGACGGCGTAGAGGTAGCCGTTCTTCTGGTTGACCTCAGCGCTGTACTGGGCGCCACGGCTGGAGAGGCTGCAGGTCGGCACGGCACCGTAGCTGTAACCGTCCACGGTGCCGTTGCCGCGTGAGACATAGATCGAAGAAGAACTCGAACTGTTGAGGTCGACCATGTGCAAAGTCTCGTCGCCCAGGTGCTTGAAGATCGGGCCGACGGCGACAGTGTCACGGGAAGAAGCATTGAGCCCGTGGGTAGTGCCAGAGGGCTGGAACATCTCGGCGAAATCGGCCGAGACGAAGGCGCTGTAGCTGGACGGATTGGTCACCGCCCGCATCCAACTCGCGCCCAAGCCGGGCTTGAGCCAGAGCTGGTCACGGGTGAACACACCGTTCCAGTTGGCGGTGTTGCGCGTGACCGCAGCGGCCCCCTGGGCGCCCATCCAGCTTTGGGCCAGGGTCACCCCGCCCAAAGCGATCGCCGCCGCCATTAGCAGAGCAATGGGCTTGACAACCGACCTCGGCAGGCGCCGCAGCACGCCAGCGAAATCGAGGGTAGAGCCAGACCTGTTGGAACGGTGATTCGCGCTCATTCTTCTAACTTCCTTGCGACGGGGCCGCTGCCGGTTTGACAGCGGGTCACTACCGGATGGGGCTCACCACCAGCGGAAACAGCTCCGGCGGCGGCGAGCGCCCGCCTGGTTTGCTGACACACCGGGACCCCGGAAGACCGGGGCCGGTGGTGCAAGCCCACCAGGGGGGCCGGCCAAGGCGCATTTACGCCCTAGACGAACCTGCAAAAGAGGCTACCGGAGGGTACTGCTGAACGGCCCGTGGCCTGCGTACTATCACCTAAGTGGGGTTTGGTTGGGTCTTGACAAGGCTTGGACCTGCGGCGTTGCCGACGGCAGCGCGATAGGCAAGGCCCGCGCAAGACACCGCCGGGCGTCGCGCGCGGCCGAAAACGGGGCCAGAGCCCACAGTTGGGCCGCCCCTCGGCGGCCAGAGCGGCCGCGAGGCGGGAATAAAAACAGGCCGCCGTGGCAACAAGCCCGAGCCCCCAACCAGCCCGGCGTCTTCGACGCTGAAACTGGCAGTCCGAATCTACGGCCGGGGGTTGGCGGAGGCCGGGCGGTGGGGTTTCGACAGGCGGGGGGTGGCTGGCGGTGCCCCCAGCGAGACTTGAACTCGCACTGAACCGGTTTTAAGCCGGGCGCCTCTGCCGATTGGGCTATGGGGGCCGGGGCGGGACACCGTTAAGACTACGGGGATTCGGCGAGGGCGGCGCCCGGTCCGAGAACGGGGCCAGCCGCCGAGAGCGCGATGCCGTCCAAGATGTC
>JAITJY010000315.1 GCA_031278675.1 Bifidobacteriaceae bacterium | reverse complement strand
GGGGTCCCCGCAAAATCTCGGAGCGAAGCGGCGAGAGTTTGTGGGGTGGGGTTCGGGGTCCCCGCAAAATCTCGGAGCGAAGCGGCCAGAGTTTGTGGGGTGTCTTTAGGCGCGTGGTCAACAACCACGCTCCGGCCGTGCCAGCGCAGGGTAGCGGTATGCTGACCAGCGGAAACGCGGAAAGCGAGCGTAGATTTGGCCTGGGAATCCGGTTTATCCACCGGATTGTTAGGCCGGGGTTGGATCGCCGGTCCGCGCAGCGCCGATTCGGCCAGAGTGTGATCCGTCACCAGCTCCGTGACCAGGCCCGAACGCACCACGGCGCGGACTGCCTGCAGTTTGATGGTGCCGCCGGCTACGGCCACCACGCGCGGGATGCGCTGCATCTGGCCCGCCGAGATCGTCAGGTACCGGTTGGTGTACTCCTCTCCGATGATCTCCCCATCAGAGTCGAAAAAGATGCCCGCGACCTCGGCTCGAACGCCCAGTTCCTGTAGCGCGGCCCGGTCCGGGGCCGGCATTGCCACCATGAGCTGAGAAACGGCGGGCGACCAGGACCCCACCGCGATCACCGCAGTGGTGATGCGGCCGAACAGTTCGAGTGCCGCCCGGACATCCGGGTGGCGGCGCAACGCTTGGGCGGCAGCCAAGTCACCGACGATCGCTGGAGCAATGATGGGATAGGCCCGCCCCTCGGTTGAATTGGAAGCGGTCCGCACCAGGGCAACTGGTGATTCGTTGAGGTCGGCCGTCACGGCGCCGGTGAGTTGGACCAGGTCGACGCGGGGCAATTGCGTCAAGTGATCGGCCATCGCCGTCAAGGTACGCCCCCAGGCCAGGCCAATCACCTCGCCCTCCCGGATTGTGGCGCTCATCAGTTCGGCCGCCGCTTCGCCGATGGCGCGCCGCGCTTCCGCTTCCTTGCCACCGCCCGAATCCACCACGGTGGCCGGTATGCCCCAGTGTGCGCTCAGCGCCTGGGACAGGCGGCTCGAGACCGGGGCGACGCCTTTGATGTTGATGGTGACAATGCCGTCGGCTCGCGCCGCCTCCAGCAAACGTGCAACTTTGAAGCGTGAGACCCCCAACCGCTCACCGATTTCGGTCTTGGACATGTCTTGCAAGTAGTAGAGCCGCGCTGCTTCCGCCACCATGCGGCGCTCAGCGACTGTCGCGAGCGCGCTCATTTGAGCGCGTTTTGGCTCAACTGTTACTGATTTGTTATCGCGCATCGTTGCCTTCCCCTCGGGATTGGCACTAGATTAGCACTAAAGAGCGCTGTTGTGCTCATTTGAGCGCCAAAGTTGATGCGAAAAAGTAAGGAAAAGGGGACCTGGATGAAGCAACGACGCTTACCGGATGAAGTCGGCGTGATCGGGATTGTCCTGGTGGTGTTCGCGGTGTTCTCAGCCCTGTCGCCCAACTTCCGGACCATCGCCAACCTCCAGATCCTGCTGCTCAACGGCGCAGTGATCGCATTCCTCGCCCTCGGCCAGACCTTTGTGCTGCTGACCGGCGGAATTGACCTGTCCACCGGCTCCAACGTCGCATTGACAGGGATGTTTGCGGCAATCGCCATGTACCAAGGCGTGCCCTGGTGGGGAGCCGCCGCCATCGCCATCGTCGCAGGGACCGCTGTGGGCGTCTTCAACGGCGCGGTGGTGCACTACGCCAAGCTGCCACCGTTCATCGTCACTTTTTCAACCTTTGGGATAGCCGCCTCGGTGCCAAAAATCCTGACCGGCGCACAATCGGTCTCGGTCAAAGACCCCTTCTTCGCGGTGATCGGCCGCGGCGGCCTCGCCGGGGTCCCCATGCCCGTTGTCCTACTGGTGGTAGCCGCCGTGATCTTGACCTTCACACTGCGGCGCACACCGATGGGCGTCCACATCTACGCGGTCGGCGGCAACGCCGAGACCTCACGGCTAGCGGGCATCTCCATTCCCCGCGTCACCATCACCGTCTACGCCGTGTCGGGGCTGTGCGCCGCAATGGGCGGACTGATCACCACGAGCCGCCTGATGGTCGGATACCCGGTGGCCGGCTCCGGCAACGAACTGTTCTACTCCATCGCCTCGGCGGTGGTCGGCGGCGTCAGCCTGTTCGGCGGGATCGGGACCATACCGGGAGCGCTCGTTGGTTCAATCCTCATCGCCACGGTCTCCAACGGCATGAACGTGCTCGGGGTGGAAAGCTACTGGCAACCGCTGGTGATCGGCGCCATCATCCTGGTCGGCGTGATCTTGGACACCTACCGCCGCGAAGTCTCCCTCAGCACCTTGCTACGCCGCAAGGCGCACCGACCAACCGAGCCCACCCGGGCCACCCCCAACTAATCCAACTTGGCTGTTGCAAGACCCTACGAAAGGACAAAATGATGCGACGAAACCCAATCTGGCTGGTGGCAGCACCGGCCATTGCCCTCCTGGCCATGACCGCCTGCTCCACCGGCGTAGACGATTCCTCCACGAACAACCCAGGCGGTGAGCAGAACGGCGCCACCGGCAACGGTTCGGCCATTCCCCGCCCGGCCGCCTGCGATGCGGACACCCCGTACATCGCTGTCGCCCTCCCCAACCTGACCAACCCCTACTACATCGCGATGAAGCGCGGCTTCGAAGAGGCCGGCGCTGAAGCCGGCTTCGAGGTCGAAGTCCAGATCGCCGACGACAACGACGCAACACAGTTGTCGCAAGCCCAGACCATGCTGCAAAAAGAACCGTGCGCGTTCGCGCTCAATGCCGTCAAATCGGAGCCCGGTGCCGCGATCGTCAAAGCGGCTAACGACGCGGGCGTGCCGGTCTTCACGGTCAACGTCATCTTGTCGGATGAGGCCCTCGCCGACCAGGGTGCGACCATTGTCCAATACCTGGGCGCAGACAACGTGGCCGGTGGCCGTCAAGGCGCCGCAGCCGTCCTGAAAGACTTCGGGGCAGACGCCGACCTCAAGATCGGCTTCATCACCGAACCAGACGAGGTCCCCGTGCTGCTGCGTGACCAGGGCTTCGAAGAGGCGATCGCCGCCAACCCGAACGCCTCAGTCGACGCGAAAGTCGACGGCAACGTCAAACAAGACGACTCGCTCAAGGCCGCCACCGAATTGCTCACCGGCAACCCGGACATCAAGGTGTTGTGGGCCTCGACCGGGCCGGCCACCTACGGTGCACTGCAGGCCATCCAGACCCAGGGCAAAGACGTCAAGGTCTACGGTTTTTGTGCTTCCGAGGAGCCCCTGACCGAGTCCTATCCGTTCTGCGTGGCACAAGAACCGGAGGCCTACGGCCGCCAAGTCATTGGGCAGATCAAGGACTGGCTAGGTGGCGCCACACCCGCACCGGAAATCCTGCTGCCGCTGAAAGAGTTCACCACAGGGCAGACCCCCGCTCCCGGCGAGGTCGGCTGAACCCATGGCCGGGCCAGGATCGGAGCTGAAAGCCGCGCACGGCGCTGGTTTAAGCGTGCGCGGGATCATCAAGCGCTACGCCGGCGTGCCAGCGCTCGATGGCGTCGACGCAACGATCCGGCCCGGCCAGATTCTGGGCCTCGTAGGACACAATGGGGCCGGCAAATCCACACTGATCAAGGTGCTGTCCGGGGCGGTCCGCCCCGATGAGGGCACCATCGCGATCGACGGCCGGCGGGTGTCCTTTAGCGGTCCGGCGGACGCGATCAAGGCCGGAATTGCGACCGTCTATCAGGAGCTCTCGCTCCTGGAGAACCTGACCGTCACCCAAAACGTGCACTTGGGCCACGAATTGACCGCCCACGGCACACTGCGCCGCGAAGCGATGCGGACCCGCGCCGAGGCCGCCATGGAGCGCCTGTCGCTCAAGGTTGATGTGACCCGCACGGTGGCCAGCTATCCGGTCGCGGTGCGCCAACTCATGGAAATCGCGATCGCAATCGATCGCCAGGCGCGCTTCTTGCTGCTGGACGAACCGACCACATCACTCGAAGGTGAGCAGATCAACGACCTGTTAGCGCTGGTCAAGTCGCTCGCCACCAAGCAGGGGATCGGAGTCGGGTTCATCAGCCACAAACTGGACGAGCTTTACCGGATCTCTGACAGGGTAGTGGCGCTGGTAGACGGCAAAGCCTCCATCGACGGTCCGGTGGACAGCGTGCCGCGCGCTCAACTGGTCGCGGCGATCGCCGGTTCGGCGGAAGCAGACCCCGCCCGGAAAAAGAACGCACCAGTGCGCACTCCAACCACCGCTCCGAGCATCGCCGCCCGCCACGTCGCCACGCCAACCCTAGAAGATGTCTCGCTGACGGCTTACCCCGGCCAAGTGCTGGGCCTGTACGGGCTGATCGGTTCGGGCAGAACCGAGTTCTTGCGGGCACTGCTTGGACTTGACCCACTGACCGGCGGGAAGCTCGAACTGTTTGGGCAGCCCTACCGCCCAACCAACCCAGCCAAGGCGGCCAAACTGGGGCTGGCTTATGTCACCGAGGAGCGCAAGGCCTCCGGGATAGTGGCTCAACTTGATCCCCGCTACAACGTGGCGCTACCGATCCTGGGGCGCTTCGCGAAGGCGGGCATCCTCAATCTGAAAAACGCGCTGACCAACTCTGATCAACTCCTTGACCAATTGCGGGTGCTCGGCAACCGTAAGGCACCGGTCATGGGGCTATCCGGCGGCAACCAGCAAAAGGTAGTGCTGGCCCGGGCGCTCGGCCAAAACCCGAAGGTACTGGCCCTCGATGAGCCAACCAAAGGGGTCGACAACGGCGACAAGGTCGAAAACCACCGGATAATCCGGCGTCTGGCGGAAACTTCGGGGCTGACGGTGCTGTTGGTCTCATCCGAGGAAGAAGAAATCTTAGACGTTGCGGATGCTGTTTCAGTTTTCCAAGCGGGACATTGTGACGGGACACGCCTGCCCGTGGCGGGCCTAACGGTTGCCGACCTGCGCCAAGCGGCCTGGGCCGGCGAAGGAACAGGGGAGGACATCACATGAATGCCAAACAGAACCTGCTGGAGGCCGGCCGCCAGGTGGTGGCCCGCGAGTTGACCGGCCTGCAAGCGCTGATCGACCAGTTCGACCCGGCCTTTCTTGACGTGGTCGGCGTGCTCCTCAAGCTCCGCGGCAAAGCCTTCGTCGCGGGCGCCGGCACATCGGGGGCGATCGCCCAACGCATGGCACACCTTTTGTCGGTGTGCGGCTCCCCCGCACTGTATTTACAGCCGATGGATGCCCTGCACGGCACCATGGGGGCAGTGACGGCCGATGACGCGCTGATCGCGATTTCCCGGGGCGGCAAGTCCGGCGAACTCAACCAACTGGCAGAGCGGGTGCAGGCCAGGGGTGCCACGGTGATCGCGCTGACCTCGGCGGTTGACGCGCCGCTCGCCCAGACCGCCGATGTGGTGGTGCTGCTACCGACGGACAACGCCATCGACCCTGGGGGGGTTGTCGCCATGGGATCTACCCTGGTGGCGGGCGCCTGGGGAGATGCGCTGGCGCAGGTGTTGATGCGGGCCAAGGGCTACAGTTGGGAACAGCTTTTATTCACCCACCCCGCCGGAGCGGTCGGAGCGGAGCAGCATGATTTACAGCCGCTCGAGCCGCTCAACGCCGAAGACCTGTGAGCGCTAATGGCCGTAGTTGCTGGAGTTGATTCCTCCACGCAGTCCTGCAAGGTGGAACTGCGTGAGTCAGCCACGGGCCAACTGTTGGGCTCCGGCCAGGCGCCGCATCCGCCAACCACACCACCTGTCTCGGAACAAGATCCGGCCGCTTGGTGGCAGGCACTGAAGGTGGCTTTCGCCGAGGCCTGCGACCGGGCGGACACGCCTCCCGGCGCGGTGCGCGCCATAGCCATCGCCGCCCAGTGCCACGGCCTGGTGTTACAGGGCGCTGACGGTCAAGTGCTGCGTCCGGCCAAACTCTGGAACGATCTGACTTCAGCACCCCAGGCCAAGGCGATGGTCCGCGACACGGGGAGCGCGTTCTGGGCGCAAGCGGTCGGCTCGGTCCCGACCGCAGCGTTCACCATCACCAAGTTGGCGTGGATGGCGGAACACGAACCGGCGATCCTGGCTGAAGCCGCCCGGGCGTGCCTGCCGCATGACTATTTGACGTGGAAACTCACCGGCCGTTCCGTGACCGACCGGTCGGAGGCCTCCGGCACCGGCTATTACGCTTCACATGAGGGCCGCTACAGGACTGATCTGCTCCAGGAATTCGGCGGGGCCGGCGGTTTGGCGCTGCCCGAGGTGCTGGGGCCCGCCGAGTTTGCCGGGTACGCCTCAGGCGCTGCCGCCGAACTGGGTCTGCCTGCGGATGCGGTGGTTGGTCCCGGGGCCGGTGACCAGCACGCCGGGGCCCTTGGAATTGGGATTGGTCCAGGTGACCTGCTGTTTTCTTTGGGCACATCCGGCGTGACCATGACCGTCACGGACCATTCGGTCCATGACCCGACGGGTTGGGTCGATGGCGTCAGCGATGCGACGGGCCGCTACCTGCCCCTGGTTTGCACGCTCAACGCCACGAAGGTGACCGATTGGTTCCGGAGCATCCTGGGGGTCAGCTTCGCCGAGTTCGACGAACTCGCTTTGTCGGTGGCGCCCAGCGAGCGGACCTTGACCCTGGCCGCCTTCTTCGACGGCGAGCGCACACCCGATCTGCCGCGGGCGGTTGGGATTCTGGGCGGGTTGACAACTGCCTCGACCCGGGCGCAACTCGCCCGCGCGGCCGTTGACGGCGTGGCGATGGGCCTGCTGGAGGGGGTGGACGGGATAGTGCGCTGCGGGGCGGATGTGGGCGGACGGGTTGTTGTGACGGGCGGCGGCGCTCACTCTGCGGCGTACCGCCAATCGTTGGCTGATTTCCTGGGCCGGCCGGTCGTGGTGGCGGACACCGGCGATGCCGCCGCCCGGGGCGCGTGCCTCCAAGCCGCTGCGGTGCTCGCCGGGGCCTGCGTGGACCACGTCAAGGAACAGTGGCGGCCCGCCGAGTTGGCCGTCACCGAACCCGGTGACCAGGTGCCGAGCCAGGTGCGCCGTCTGTACCGCGAACTGGCATCCTATAGACAGGTAGACCGGTGAGCCTCTATATCGACAGCGCCGCGCGCTCCGCCTTGGGCCCGCTGCTGGCCAGCGGGATCTTCGCCGGGGTGACGACCAATCCGGCCGTCTTGGACCGGGCGGGTTACGCCACGGCCGACCGCGCCCGCCTCGCCCAAGACCTCCTCCGCGCCGGCGCCGGCCGGGTCTTTGTCCAGTTGGTCGGCGCCACCGAGCAAGCCTTGATGGACGATGCCGTCCGCCTCGCCGCCGCTTTCCGCCAGCCGTTGAGCCACCCTGCGAACGAAGCGGCGGATGCGACCGCAAGCCAACCGGCGGATGCGGATGCGACCGCAAGCCAACCGGCCTGTGCGGGTGCGGGGGCCGCCGCTTTCCGCCAGCCGTTGAGCCACCCTGCGGACGAAGCGGCGGATGCGGGTGCGGCCGCGAGCCAACCGGTTAGCCAAACCGCCGACGCGCCTGCGGTTTCGGCGATCGTGTTCAAGGTGCCTGCGACCGGCCCGGGTTACCGGGCGCTGGGCAGGGTCAGGGAGCTGGGCCACCCGATCTTGCTGACCGCCGTCTACCATCCGGCGCAGGCGCTTGCAGCCGCCGCTTCAGGCGCAGTGGCCTACATTGCGCCGTATCTCGGGCGCATGTGCGATCAAGGGATCGACGGGGAGACAGCGGTGCGGCAGATCGATGCGATCTGCCGCCGGGCTGACCCGCCAATCGAGACTCTGGTTGCCTCGGTCCGGGACTTGGACCAGGTGGGACGCCTCGCGGCGCAAGATGTCCCGTCTTTCACCCTGCCTTTGGCGTTAGCCGAGGCACTGGTCAATCACCCGCCTTCGGTCGCCGCAGCGGCCGAATTCGACAAAGTCGCGGGAGTCGGCTGACCGCCACACCGAACCGGGTCAGGTCGCAGTTACCGGCAGGGGTTAGCTGACCAGGACGGCTGTGATGACGGCCCAGGAGGAGGCGCCGCCGATCAAGGCGGCTTCTTCGGGGGTCACCGCCACCAGCAACAATCCTTCGCTCACCGAACTGGAGCCGCTAGCGCCGCCGAGTCCGCCCAGGCCGCCGCCTGAGTCCGCACCGCTCGCATCCCCGGCAGCGCCGGCCGGGATGTCCAACACCAGGGCCGAGTTCGCCAGCACCTCAGCCGGCGCAATTGCGCCACTCGCACTGGCCCCCGCCGAGGCCAGGATGTCTATCCGGTCTCCAGCACTGACCAGTGCCGCCATACCCGGATCGCTCAAGCGAACGGCGGCGGTCACGCGGCCCGCAGGGACCGCGTCACGCGTCGAAGTCTGGCCGATCTGCGTGTCCCGCAGAATCGCGGTGGGCGGAACCGCCTCCCCGACCCGCTGACCCACAGCAGCATCTAAGCTGGTCAGGGCGCCTTCCGGCACTAGTGCGGGCGGAGCCCGCGTCAGCTTGACATCACCCGCCTCCAAGACTGCGCCCGCCGCCACGGCTCTGGTTGTGACCACCACCGGCTCGCCCGGCCCGAAGGTCTCAAGGACGCCGGGCAGGGCCACTCGCACCAGCATGGCGGCGAACAGCGCCGCGAATCCCCAGCGCATCCGCCAGGCCATGGCACGGACCCACCGGCGCCGTTCTGGATTGAGCATGCCCCAAACGCTAGCCCGCCCACCGCTCCGGCGCCTGCCAAGCCCGCCCCGGCCTGTGGATAACCCCCCGCCCGATGCCGCCCACCGACCTCCCAGCACCACCCAGCGGCCGGGTACCTAATCAGGCGCTAACTCGCATTTGGCGTGAGCCGCGCCATGGCCGGTGCGGCGGCAGGCCCCCGGCCAGACAGGGGACTATTGCTCAGACGGATCGATCAGCAGGTTGGTAATGCGGATAGTAGAGACAAGCTGGCCATCCTCGTCGCTGATAGCGACAGAGTGGCTGGTGACGCGGCGGCCCAAGTGCAACGGCGTAGCAACACCAGTGACCCGGCCGGCGTGCGCCGGCCGCACATGAGTAGCGTTGATGTCGAGCCCGACCACAGACCGACCCATTCTCGCCGCCCACAACGCGGCACCCCAAGACCCAAGGAACTCCCCCAACGCCAACGAAGCGCCGCCGTGCAAGCGGCCGTAGGCCTGAGTGTTCCCGGCCACCGGCATGGTGGCAACCACCCGGTCAACACTGACTTCAACCAGCACAATACCCAACTTGATGTCCAACGCACCGAGCTTGATGCGCTGGCTGGCTGCGACGGCATCGTCCCTGGGCTGACCGTTAGACATGTCACTCACCTTCCCCGCGTCAGGCCACTCCCCACCAAAAGGTTAACCGATGAGCCACCCCGCGCCCAGGGACTAGACGCGGTGCAGTATCAGCGCGGGCTGAGCTAGAGAGAGCCACCCCTGCGCCCAGGGACTAGACACCGGCGGCCACGGCGACGGCGATCGGGGGGTCAGGTTGTCGGCTTGTACTAGAACCCGGTGACCGCAGCGGCGGCGCTGGGCGGGGCTGGAACGTGGGCTCGTCGCGGGGCGCCACGCACCAGGCAGAACAACCCATAACCAATCAGGCTCACCCCGGCCGCAGTCGCCAACCAAGGCGCCTTCGCGGAAAACCAGGTGGTGACATAACCCACATACGGCACCGCATAGAGGAACCGGCCGCGGATTTGGTGCGCGCCGATCGGGTCATCTTCCGCAGAGTTCGCGTCACCCTGAGTGATGAAAGAAACGCCATCTTGGGCGCTGACCGACTTCCCGACCACCCGGTGCGTCACCAGGGTCGGGTCGTCGGGATACGGCATGAATGTGACCACATCGCCGACCGCTATCTCACTGGCCGCGTCATCCACACCTGCGACCACAATCATGTCGCCGGGCGCCAAACTCGGTTGCATCGAACCGGTCAGCACGGTTAGGGCCGCGCCGCCGACCACCTTCGGTACCAGCGCCAACGCGACCGCCAGCGCCGCCAACGCCAGAACAATCGTGGTTCCGCACACGGACATCAGGCCCCTCGCGAACCGTCCTGACTTCTTGGCGCTGCGATGCATTCGTTCTCCTTTGATGAGTTGGGTAGATCTACACTCTACGGTTGGCTGCCAGCATTTGGCCTGGTGAACACGAGTTCTAGCGCAATGCCGTAGTCGGCGTTGCCGCCCGGATCAGGCAGCACAACGTTCGCCCACCACGAATCCGACGCCTCGACCAGCTTCCCGTCACCGGTCGCCTGCGCGGTCGCCTCGTTCTTGACGCTCAACGCCTTGGCCGGGTCCGGTTCTACCACCAGGCACCACGCGGCGAGCGCGGGTTGCGTTGCGCCGGCATCTGGCGCCATCCCGGTGAACGGGCCAACCTTTTGCCCCGACGATGCCGTCCACGCATCATCCGGGACGCTCCCCACCTCGC
The DNA here is from genome assembly GCA_031278675.1 of Bifidobacteriaceae bacterium. Classification (GTDB taxonomy): domain Bacteria; phylum Actinomycetota; class Actinomycetes; order Actinomycetales; family WQXJ01; genus JAIRTF01. The sequence goes on along the minus strand of JAITJY010000315.1, from coordinate 5,748 downwards.
AGGTCCCCGGGTTTGGGTAGAAGTGGAACAACGCCGATCCGGCGACGCTCAACTCCGCCGCTGTGGGCAACACAAACGAATAGTCCACGCCGGTGTGCCCGGCGCCTTTGACTGCTATCTCGAACGGGATCGCTACTCCGCTAGGTGGCGTGACGGTGGCGACGGCATCGTCCGAGGTGAATGTCAAAGTGGCCTGGCTAGCGGCGCTGGCGACCGAAACATCGCCGCCGCGTGTCACTGCTGCGTAAACCTGTCCCACCGCGAAGGCGGCTTCGGGGACTTCTGCGTCGCTGCGCCAAAACGCGCCCACGCCGGCGCCCAGCCCGCCCAGCAGCAACGCTGAGGTGGCTGCGGCCGCTCCGGCCCACAGTGCCCATTTGGCGCGCCTCATGGTGATGGCCTCTGCTGGGCGGTGATGGTCAATTGGGGCACGGTGGCGCTGAGGCTGGCCGCAGCGGGTGTGCCCTGGTAGGAAGGGGTGCCCGCTGGATAGTCCACATTGACCACCACGGTCAGGGCCTGATCGCCTTGGACTAGGCCAGTGATGGTCAACGGCACACCGATCGGTGTGCCGGCCCCGTTGCTGGTCCCCAATGCGGTGCCGGCCGCGTCATAGATGTAATAGGTTCCGCTAGCCGGTGCCAGACCCGCTGCGCCTTGGCCGGCGCTGGACCAATCCGCCACCAGGTCATAGACGAGGTTGTGCCCAGCAGCCCGGATGATGATTGGTTGGGTCAGCCTCAGCGAGTCGCCAGGCGTCGCCGTGAAACCGGCCAGCGTCTGTGCCCCGGCCCCCGCAGCGCGCTGGTCCGCAGGGACATCAGGGGTGGTTTCTTCCCAGCTCAAGGTGCCCGCTTCGGCCACCAGCTCGCCGTTGATGATCAGTGGCCCGCCGGCCATGGTGACTTCCGAACTCCACAGAGCGAGTGTCACAAGACCGCCTCCCACCAGCGCAACTGCTGCTGCCGCCGCGATGAAGCGGCGCCGCGCCCGCGACATGGTTGGACGTGGGGTAGGTGTAGCGTGCCGCGCGTCGTGAGACCGGCGTAGCCGCCACGGCCAACGTTGCGTGTCCAAACCAAAGCCTCCTTCACGGTGGGTAGAGCGGTTCCTGCATCTCAAACAATCGCGCAGCAATCCGTATTCCCGGCGGTGCGCGGTGAGGTGCTCGGTCTTCGAATGGAAGTGCCCCGTTTCTAGACGGGCCCTTCTACGGTTCTTGTCATGGAGATCAAGTCTGAGTCCCGATAACCTTGCGCGCGAGGAGGCCCGGCAGTCCAGTACGGGCAGTCAAAGGAGCACCTCACCAAACAACACCCGCCTGCTGTGAACGAAAGGCGCTGACCAGCGCATTTCGTTCCGGTCGGGCGATCATCCGGCGAGCCGCGCCATGATCGCCTCGACATAGACCTCGACCTCGACCTCGTCGCCGGGCCATGCGCGGTTCGCATCCGACTGATCGCCGCGTCGAGCGCGTCCCTCTCCAACTGGCGGGCGACGGCGTTGGATACATAGGCGGAGAACCCGCAGGGTCCGACCTTGGCTCGAACCGCCGCAGGCGAGAGCGAAGCTCTCACCAACGGAAACGCGGAAAGCAAGCGCAGGTTTGGCCAAGGAATCCGGTTCATTCACCGGATTCCCGGGGAGCCGAGGCCTTTGCACCTGAGCCCAGTTTCGCCTACTCGGGGGCCCCGCAAAATCTCGGAGCGAAGCGGCCAGAGTTTGTGGGGTGCCTCTAGATCAGGGCGGCGTAGGCGGAGCCGTAGGCATAGGTGCGCCCGCCATAGGCGCTGAGGTCGCCGGTGGCGGGCGCGCCCGCCGCGATACAGCACTGCGCCCACAGCGCCCACCCGTAGCTCGCCACCGCCAGATGCGCATAGAGCCGCGCCGTTTCCTTAGGTGCGGGCTCGCGGTTCAGGTAGAGGCGCAGAGCGCGGCCAACCCGGTCGCGACCAAAAAACGAATATAAGCAGTATGAGGCAACGTCCAGCATTGGGTCAGCCCAACCAGCGTATTCCCAGTCGATCAGCTTGGCGCGGCCATCCGGCAAGATCAACACGTTATCGCAGGTCAGATCGCCGTGACAGCACACCTCAGGCGTGCCCAGGCCGTCTAAGAACGCCAACAACTCGGCTGTTTGGGCCTGGCGGCGCGCCAGGTCCGGGTAAGCGGGCAAGCCAGAGCGGGCCGCGAGGCGTTCATAGCGCCGCACCTGTGCCCCCAGACCAAACCGGGGCCCCGGGGCTAGCGGGACCGTGTGCAGACGGCGGGCGAGCTTGAGCGCGACGGCTAGGTCGGCATCGTCCAACGGGTCAGCCGTCCGTGCTCCTTCGTGGAAAACCGTGATGCGGCGGCCGGCGCTATCTAAGGCAACCAACTCGTCGGTGATGTCCCAGGCGCGCAAGGCCTCATAGGCGGCGCGCTCGGCGGCCCGGTTGGCCAGGCTGCCCGCCCCGGCGCCAACCAGCCGCAAGACGTAGGCGCGGCCGGCGCAGCGGAACACGAACAAGTCGTTGGTGGACCCGCCAGCCAGCGGCTCCAGCCCCCTGATCAGGGCGGGGGGAACGGCCAGCAACGTGGCGGCGGCCGTGATTGCCTCGGCGGTGCGCTCGGCGGGCCGCTCAGCGATCGTCACGGCGGGCCGCTCAGCCATCGTCACGGCGGGCCGGTCGGCGGTGCGCTTGGCGATCGTCGCAGCGGTGCGCTCGGCGGGCCGACCCATCACATCACCCACATAACCCTCCTGGTGAGCCACCTATCGGACTCGAACCGATGACCGTCCGCTTACAAGGCGGGAGCTCTACCAACTGAGCTAAGGTGGCGGGCCCGCGCTGGCGGCCAGGGCCGTGCGGGCGAAACCACTTTACTCTGAGTTCGGGTCTTCCCCGGCCTTGACCTTGGCCAAGGCCGCCTCCAGGTTACCCGCGACAAGTCCAGTGCCGCCGGATTCATCCACCACCTCATAGGCCCAGCCGTCCCACCGCACCGGCGTGCCACTGCCGTAGGACAAGAACACACTCGGCGTGCCGCTGATCCGGGCGCGGCCCAGGTCAGATGACCATTGCGACCAGACTTTGGCGGGTTCCTCAGCGAACGACTCAACGGTCGCCTGACTGACTCCGGCCTGTTCGGCGAGCGCCGCGATCGCTTCATCGGTCAGATCTGAGGTCTCATCGGATTCGGCCGGCTGGTTTTCCCACAGCGCCTTGTAGAACGCCCAGAAGTGCTCCGGTTCGAGCGCGGCAACTGTCTCTACCGCGCTGAGTGCCCGCCACGAATACTCTCCGTTGAAGCCTCCCAGCCAGTTGATCGGCTGGATGACCAGGCGGATCGCGCCGCCCTGCGCCAATTCGGCCAGAGCCTGGCCGTGGGCCTGCTCGAACAGCGCACAGTACGGGCAGAGGAAATCCGTCACAATGTGGACCGTGACTACCTGGTCGCTGCCCGGCGCTTCCCCGCCCGGAATCAGGTCGCGGCCCACCAAAATACCGCCGTCTTCCAACGCCCCGGCCGGGACAGTTTGGCTTTGGCCCATCGGCTTTTGGCGCGTGGCGGCCCACCACGTCACGCCCACGCCGACCAGCGCCACCACCAAGACAATGGCAGCGACGATGGCGACGCGCCGTTTCCGCTCAAAGCTCGCCAGCTTGGGCCCCAGACCTTCTGGGGCGGCTGGCTTATCGGCTGTCACGTTGTGTGCTCCTTTTCTGGGGGCTTGTCTGGTTCTGGTTCCTGGTGCGGTTCTGGTCCCTGATGCGGTTCTGGGGGCTTGTCTGGTTCTGGTTCCTGATGCGGTTCTGGTCCCTGGTCCGCCGCCGCGTTCAGCTCAGCTTCTCGCCGGCGCGGACTTTGGCGATCGCATCGTCGATGTCGACTTGGACCGGATTGGAGACGGCTGCCAGGTCGGATTCCTTGAGGCCTATAAGCATCGCCGGGGTGCTTGACACGCCCTGGTTGTACGCTTCCGTGTTGGCGTAGCTCACCCAAGGCTCGAATTCGGCTGCGGCGAATCGCGCCGTCACGTCCTCCGGCACCCCGACTTCTTGAGCTAGTGCGATGAGTTCTTCATCACTCAAACCTTCACTGCCCTCGGCGGGCTGGATACCCGATTCGAAAAGCTTCGAATGGAACGCCAAATATTGGGCCGGTGCGTAGTTGGCGACGGTCGCGGCGGCGTTAGCCGCCCGGGTGGAGTACTCCGTACCTAGCGAAAGGCTGTCCAAGCGGGGGAGGACCTGGAGTTCCAGTCTGATCTCACCGGCGGTCGCCAATTCTTCGAGCCGGGCCTTGAGGCGCCGCTCGGCTTGTCCACAATATGGGCACATGTAATCAGAGAAGATGCGTACCGTGACCACATCCTCCCCGGACGCTGGTTCGCCGCCCGCCGCCAGGTCTTGCCCAATGACTATGGCGCCCGCATCGTTGCCGCCGGTGGGCCGGATCACATCCTCGGTCGACTGTTTTGTTTCCTGCAGCACCAGGATCACCACCACAACAATCGCGACCAGGAGCACCACCCCGATCCCCAAGCCGATCAGTTTGCGCCGCCGGTCCTTGGCGGCTTGGGCCGCCTTGAGCCGTTCGGCTTCGAGTCGCGCGGCTTGCCGCGCCTGTTCGCGGGCCACCACCTGCGGGGGCTTGCGCTTAGCCTTTGCCATGCTTCATCCTTCGTTTCAGCCGTACTAACACCGTTCGGTCCGTGGGGTGCGCGCGCGCCCCACGATCCAGTTGCTGGCTTGCGCGCAACCCGGCGCGCCGCGCAGCCGAGACCCCACAAACCCGACGCGTTCTCAATGGTCCTGGTCCTCGAGTTGGCGCCGCGCGTTGCGCGGCGCGGGATTCAGGTCTAGCACATTGTCCAGAGAAAACCGTGAACACGGCCAAATCACCACGAAGACGGCCAGCGCCAAGAACCCGATGTCCCGGAGTATCTCCAGCCCATATTCTGCTACTTCGTCCGGACCGAGCGCGCCGCCCGGCCCGAAGCACCCGCACTTGATCATCAGTCCGCGCGCCCACGCGGAAATGATCCCCGCAATAAACGCCACCAGCATCACGCCGAGCACGCCGGCCGCGTAGCGGGTCAACAGCCCTGATAAAACCAGCAGCGCCAAGACTAATTCCACGATCGGTAAGCTGACCCCAATCAACTGGTCAATCGCGGGCGGAAACAGATCATAAGCGGCCACCGCTTCGCGCGAACGTTGTAAATCGGTCAATTTCGGGATGGCCGCAATCAAGAATGTGGCCGCCAAACCCAACCGTACCGCCAGCGATACCCAGGGCTGAACCCGCCGCCAGCTTTCCAGCCGTGTATTGGAACCGGTGGTAGTCACGGTCCCAAGAATAGCGGGCCACCCCAGCGCACTATAAGCACCCAGCGGATGACGCCCGATCCCGTAGACTTGGACGATGGCGTGCTGGTCAACTACCCGCGTTTCGGCAAGGCCCTCGTGACGGTTGCGGCCATTGAGAAGAAGCGGGGCGAAGTGGAGAAGTGGACCTGGCCGAACAACCCGCTTACGCCGAGGGGGGCCTGATGCTGCCAGAGTTCTTCACACCCCGAGATGAGTGGCTGGATCAGGTTGGCCGCATTTATGTGTTGTTGCGGACGGCCCAGTTCGGCGGAGTCTCCGCCGAGCGCCAAGTTGAGTTGCGGCGCAAGAACCGCATCCAGTCAGTCCATTCATCCACCGCCATCGAGGGCAACCGGCTCTCGCTCGATCAGGTGACCGCCGTCATCGACGG
>JAITJY010000238.1 GCA_031278675.1 Bifidobacteriaceae bacterium | reverse complement strand
GGCCCGGTGTGCCCTGTGTGCCCTGTGTGCCCTGTGTGCCCTGTGTGCCCGGTGTGCCCGGTGTGCCCGGTCGGTCCGGTCGGTCCGGTCGGTCCGGTCGGTCCGGTCGGTCCGATCAGCCCGAGCGGACCGGTTGACGTGGGCGGATACTTGTGGGGGCCCCGAAGCTGGCGCGCGCGCATCCGTTCAGCCGTTGTGATGATCCCCACCAAAGACTGGGCAATGGTGTCATGGATGTCACGCGCGATGCGCTGGCGTTCGATCAGCGCGCCCGCCTCTCGCTCTGCGGCCGCCAACTGGTTCTCGGTTTGCGTGAGCTGGTCCAAGAGATTGCGCTTCTGGGCGATCCACCGCCAATCGCTGCGCAGCCACTGGTCTATGAGGATGCCGAAACCGAACGCTGAGATCTGGCTCAGCAGCGCATCGCCAATCCCGCGCCGCCAGGCCACACCGACGCCCAACCCCGTCAGGACCAAAGCCAGTCCTATGAGCAGCCGCTTAGATGATCCAGCGCCCACCGAAGCGACGCACAGCACACCGGCGAAGGGCACCTGGAGCAGCGTTGCAGTGGGCGCATAGAACTGTAGGCAAACCATGATTCCGGCGCCGCCGATGGCGAACACCCACCAGCGGATCAGGGAGGCCGCCTTGAGCCACGGAAGCTGTGGCCGAACAGTGAACGAGTAAAGGGCGATCATCCCCACCACTAGATAAGTCAGTGTTAGCGCCCGCTCCAAGGAGCGTTCGGCCGCCGGCTCGTCGAAAAACCCGAGGATGACTGCGCCGAACAGCATGGTCGTCATCGTCGCTTCAAAACTCGGTGCCGAACTCTTCAACCACCGCGCGTACGCGGCCTCCGTGTTGGATGAGCGCGGCGAATATGCGATCCCGGTGATCACTAGGCACACCGCAATCATCACAAAAGCCGGCCAGGGCGGGTCCCAAGTGCGCTGGACAAACAGACTGAATCCCGCCGACATTCCCAACAATGATGCGACTATCACGTCCCACAACCGGGTTCGTGCCCGCGGCTCGTCTACCGCCTGTGGCGCTAATTGATCTGAGGCTAACACCGCTCCGGGTTGTCCTTTCCCCGGTATGCGCCTAAAACGCACCCGATCGTAGTGCCCCCGTCTAGGAATCCGGTGAATAAACCGGATTCCTAGGCCAAACCTGCGCTTGCCTGCCGCGTTTCCGCTGGTGAGAGCTTCGCTCTCGCCTGCGTCAACACGGTCGGACGGTGTCGTTCAACACCGTCCTGTTACATGTTATCCAACTGCCCCGCCCGGCGCCCGGCGCGCCGTGCACACTTCTGGACCAATCCAGGCAACCGCACAGATCAATGGTCTGCGCCGGGCGGGCCCAGCGGGCGTGGTTCGGTGCTGGCTGGGGTGCTGGCCGAAGGCGGGGGCGCCGGAAGGCGGGGGCGCCGAAAGGCGGGAGTGTAGCGGGCGTGGTTCGGCGCTGGCTGGGGCACCGACCGCAGTGCTGGCTGCGGCGCGGGCGCCGAAAGGCTGATTGACTGAATTCAGTCAACGCGGTAGCCTGGCCACACCCAAACCCGAGGGAGGCACCGAGTTGACCAGAACCACCAAGCCGGTAGTTGAGCGGCGCCGCGAGATCATCGCCACTGCGCGGGAACTGTTCTCGGAGCACGGATTCGACAAGACCCAAGTCGGTGACATATCCAAGAAAATGGGCACCGCGCAAGGACTGATCTACCACTATTTCAAATCAAAAACGGAGATCCTCTACGCCGTGATAGACGAATTGGCGGATGAGGGCGTGGAGGGTTTCCGAGCCGTCCTGGCGGACACGGATTCGACCGCCCTCGAGCGCCTGAACGTTTTCCTCTCGTCCCACTCGAAGCCGGACGGCTTTGGGCAGTTGATCCCCAGTATTGCCGACGAACCGGCGATCGCCGAATACTGCTCGAACAAATTCACCACAGCCACGCGGCCCATTGTGGTAGAACTGATTGGACAGGGCAACAGCGACGGCTCATGGGCTTGCCAGTACCCGGAGGAGACCGCCACATTTATCCTGCAAGGATTCAGTGGATTCTTCAAGCAAACGCCACCGGTCGTGGTCGGCCCAGAACTGAGGGCAGCACTCGCGGACATTTTGATCCGCGTCCTCGGCTGCCCGGCACCAAAATCCCCAGATAAAGGATGATCAATGCTGCAACTCAAAAGCATCCGCAAGGCTTACACCACCGGCAGCCTGACCCAGGTCGCGTTGGACAAAGTCACCTTGAACCTGAGGGACAGCGAGTTTGTCGCTGTGCTCGGGCCCAGCGGCTCGGGCAAGACCACATTGTTGAATATAATCGGCGGTCTAGACCGGTATGACACGGGTGACCTGGTGATCGATGGCGTCTCCACCACCAGGTACAAAGACCGGGACTGGGACTCATATCGCAATCATGCGGTGGGATTTGTGTTCCAGAACTATAACCTGATCCCGCACCAATCGGTGCTAGCGAATGTCGAGTTGGCGCTAACAATTTCCGGGATACCCAAGGCTGAGCGGCGCCGGCGCGCTCTGGCCGCCTTGGACCAGGTCGGCTTGGGCGACCAAGCCCACAAGCGCCCAAACCAGATGTCCGGCGGCCAAATGCAGCGCGTCGCCATCGCCCGAGCCCTGGTCAACGACCCAAGCGTGCTGCTCGCCGACGAACCGACCGGCGCCCTGGACAGCACCACCAGCACCGGGGTGATGGATTTGCTGAAACAGGTCGCCCAGGACCGGCTGGTGATCATGGTGACGCACAACGCGGAACTGGCGCAGCGCTACGCCACACGGCTGGTCAAGCTCCGCGACGGTGCGATCACCGAGGACACGGACCCCTTCGACTTGGACGATGCCGCCCACCCCACCCCCCAGCACAAGAATATGGGTAAGGCGTCCATGTCATTCGTCACCGCTCTGTCGCTCAGCTTCAAGAACCTTTTGACGAAGAAGACCAGGACCATGCTGACGTCTTTTGCGGGCAGTATTGGGATTATCGGCATTGCCTTGATATTATCTTTGTCAAGCGGCATGCAAGCTTATATTCAAAGCATCCAGGAAGACACGCTGTCGACTTATCCAATCGAGATTACCGCCGAAGCGCTCGACATTAGCGGCATGATGACCGCAATGATGGCGGACAATACTACCGACCGGACCGGACGCGACCCCGACACAGTCTATTCGAATAACATTATCACCGACCTGATGGAGTCCATGTCGGGTCAACTGGACTCGAATGATCTGGCACAATTCAAGAAGTTCCTGGAAAGCCCGGATGGCCAAGCAATAGCTGACTTGTCGAACACCATCCAATACGGCTACGACCTGGATTTGCAAATCTATGGGGCGGACACCACCGACGGCGTCCTCAAGGTCAACCCAACCGAAATCTTCACCGAGGTGTTGGGCGTGGGCTCGTCTGGGTCCCAGGGCGGGGCGACGGGCCCCGGGGGCGTCGGCGTACAGATGTCCTCGAGTGGCCTGCCCGGCGCCAGTTCGAACCCGATGGCGGTGGTGCGCTCCGACATCTGGTCGGAGATGCTCGGCAACGAAGAACTGTTGCGCAAACAATACGACGTGCTCGCGGGCTCGTGGCCGCAGACTTACGACGAGGTCGTCATCGTCCTTGACGAAAACAACGAACTGAGCGACGTTGCGCTCTACTCTCTTGGGATCCTGGAACAAGACCACCTGGCGAAGATGATGGAGCAGATCCAAAACGGCGAAACGGTTGAGCCGTCCGGCATCGCCACCTTGTCCTACCAAGACCTACTTGACCTGCGGTTCAAACTGGTCCTCAACACCGACGTCTATGCCAAAGAAGGCAGCGTCTGGGTTGACCAGTCGGACAGCCAGGTCTTCATGAAGCCGGTAGTGACGAACGCCCTCGAAGTCAAGGTGGTCGGCGTGTTGCGGCCCAACGCGGAGATCACGGCCGCATCGATCAGCGGCACGGTGGCCTACACCCAGGCCTTGAACCAATACGTGATGGAGCAGATTGCCGCGTCCGCGATTGTCCACGAGCAGACCGCCGACCCGAGCGTCAACGTGCTGACCGGCGCGCCGTTCGACATCGACGC
>JAITJY010000167.1 GCA_031278675.1 Bifidobacteriaceae bacterium | reverse complement strand
ACCGGAAGGCCCGGGCCAGGTTTCCCCGGCGGGCCGCTTGTCGGGTGCACTCACTTTGCCAGTGCACCCAGGCGCCCCGCCCGGCTAAGCGCCCTTGGCGGTCCACGACCACCCGCGGCGGGGTGGCGGCGCGGTCCAGAACCAAGCGCACCAGGTTTTGCCGCAGATCGCGTCCCCGGCACCCCACACACGTGCGCACCGGTTCAGACCTCATGGTTGACCTCCGGTGCGCAGGCGTAAAGCACCGTGCTGTTGCGGCACGTTCCAACTAGTCTAGCCGAACCCACGCGTCCGTTTGCCCGCGCCGGGTTCTAGCCGGATTCCTCAGGCGTGTCGGAGCGGATGTCGATCCGCCAGCCGGTCAGTTTCGCGGCCAGCCGGGCATTTTGTCCTTCGCGGCCGATCGCCAGCGATAGCTGGAAGTCTGGGACTATTGCCCGCGCGGTCCTGGAGCTGAGGTCAACGACCTCGACGGACTTGACCCGGGCTGGTGATAAAGCCGCTGCCACGAATTGTGCCGGGTCATCCGAATAGTCGACGATGTCGATCTTTTCGGCTCCGAGTTCCGCCATCACGGAGCGCACGCGCCCACCCATCGGCCCGATGCACGCACCCTTCGCGTTCAAACCCTGTTCCTTCGCGCGCACTGCGATCTTGGTCCGGTGACCGGCTTCCCGGGCGATCGACTCGATCACCACGGAGCCGTTCTCCACTTCAGGTGAGACTAATGCAAACAATCGTTTGACCAGCATCGGATGAGAGCGCGACAGCGTGATCACCGGTCCCTTGTCCCGCCTGGTCACTTCCAGGACCAGCGCCTTGATCCGGTCGCCATGTTCCAGCTTTTCACCGGGGATCTGTTCCTGCGGTGGAAGGACGCCCTCGATCCCGCCCAGGTCAATGTGGTAACTGTGCGGGTCGCGCGATTGCGCCACTGTGCCTGTGACGACATCGTTCTCCCGGGCTTCAAAACTGCCCAAGAGGTGGGCGTCTTCCGCGTCACGCAACCGGACGAGGATCACCTGGCGCGCCGTCGCAGCCGCAATGCGCCCAAAATCGGTCGGCGTGTCGTCCCATTCACGGACGAGCGTGCCTTCCTCGTCGCGTTCTTGCGCCCACACCGTGACGTGCCCACTGACCCGGTCCAGTTCCACCCGCGAGTGGGCCGCCGCCCCCGGCGTCTTTTCGTAAGCTAGCTGCATTGCCTGCTCAATGGCTGGTACCAGCAGCTTCAGCGGGATTTCGCGTTCGCGTTCCAGTGCTTTTAGCTCGGTCATGTTAATGTCCATCAATCCACCTCACACCCAGGCCCCCTAAGCCATGTTCACTTGTCTTTGTTATCCGGTTGTCGGCGCGGCGCGCCACCCATGAGTCTAACGGCTGGTCCCGACGAAGCCCCTCCCGTGGGATCATCTATTCCGATGTTGTTTCACCCGCCCGCCCGCACCCAGGTTCCGCCCCCCGGCGATGCCGCGCCGCCCGTAACCCGCGCGCGCCTCGGTTGGCGCCAGGCCGCGTCAGCGTTGACCGCCGCGTTAGCGTTGGCCACCTTGGCGGCCGGTTGCGCCGGTCAGACCCCGCCCGTCACACAGACCTCCGCGAACGACCGCGCCAACCTGACCGCCGCCGTTACAGCTTTAGCCGACGATGCCGCCGCCTGCGTTAGCGCTTCGCCCCCCGGTTGGTCCGCCGACGGGTTAGCCCTCCTGGCCAGTTGGGCCCCCGAATGGGCCGACGCCCTGGGCGAACCGACGGCCCCGAGCCCCGCCAGCGGCTCTAGCGCCAACTCGACCGGCGCCCTGGCCGAATCGGCGGCCCCGAGCCCCGCGACCGGCTCCGCCAGCCCGGCCAGCGCTGCGGCAAACCCGGCCGGTGCCGGGGATGCGTCCGGGGCGCCGGGGAGCGGATCGGGCCAAGACGCGACCGCTGCCGGGCAAGGGACATGCCGGTCTGAGGATCTGCAACGCGACCTGGCGCGAGTCGAGGCGCTCAGTTTGCGGCTGGCCGAGGAGACCGGGGCTGATCCTGTCTTCCTCGCCATTGCGCGGGCGGCTGCGGTGGCTGAGGCGATCGGCCGGGACAGTTTAGCGGAGCTAGCCGAACCTGATTGTGCGGACCTGGCAGACCTGGTTCCTGAGACACTTGACGCCTTGGCGCTGGCTGAGGATCAGGCGGGCTTCTTGGGCGAATACCTGGCCGCGTTCTTCGAGGCGGGCAGTGCGGAACGCCAAGCTATTGCCGCCGCAGCCGCCGCGCACCGTTTACGGGCCGAGTCCCTGGTTACACTGAGCGATTCGCCTGATCCTCGCGCCGTGGCTTATGCCTTGGGCGCCCCCCCGGCGGACGCCGCCGCCGCCAGTGCGCGCTGGGCCACTGTGGAACTGACCCTGGCCAGGCATTATGCCCAAATTGGCCTGGAATTGGGCGGCGGCGCAGAGCCAACCATCCGCTGGCAACTAGTCCAAGCCCACCGCTGGGGCGCCGAACTCCCGGCCCTCCCGTAGGCGCCCGCCCATCCCCCGGCCCGAGAGGCCAGGACTAACACAGGGCCGCGACCGGGACCAGCGGCGCCGTGGCGCCGAACAACCCACCTGCCACCAGACAGCGCGGCGGCAAGCTGGCTAGACCCGACCGGGCGGGGCGGCGGCGGCCACTATCGCCGCTACGCGGGCGGCGGCTTCTTGGACCGGGAACTGGGTTGCCGCACCCGTGCGGCGGTCCTTGAGTTCAACCAG
>JAITJY010000020.1 GCA_031278675.1 Bifidobacteriaceae bacterium | reverse complement strand
ATTGTGTCTGCCATTCCAGCGATGTTACTCCCCCGGGGCGGGCGACGGCCGGTTCTAGACGTTGCAGGACTATTAGACCCCGATCCGCGACTTGTGGGTTGTTGGGTGTCGGTGATGATGTCCGGGGAGGACCATCTGGTCGGGTTGGACCGCCGCCGCGCGGAGGCCCTGCATCCCGGCGTCAGGTTCGCGCGGGTTAGAGGCGACGATCTGCGCCCGTTTCATCCCGCTAGCTGCGTCAAGCCTCATCGAGGCCGGCCGCGCCGAGCCGGTCAGCGCGCCGTCCGGCTACCAGCATGTAGACACAAAACGCCGCGAAAGCCAGCGCGCCGATCGCAATTTTGACCGCTGACGGCATGGACGATGGCGTCACAAACCCCTCGATCAGGCCGCTCAGGCCCAGCGCCAAGCTCAGCGCGACAACGTTGGTCGCGGCCGCCCGGCCCTCATTGGCCAAGGCGCGGGCCCGGGTGCGCCCGCCTGGGGCGATCCAGGCCCAAAACAGCTTCAGCCCCACCGCACCGGCGGCGAAAACACAGGTCAACTCCAACAAACCGTGGGGCGTGATGAGTTCAAAAAACATACCGCCCCTGCCGTACGCCCACATCGCGCCGCCGGCGGCGCCCACATCCACAGCGGTGGAGAGCATCACGTAGGCCGGCACAATACCGGTGACGCCGCCGGCCACACAAAGCGCCGCCAAACGGGCATTATTGGTCCACACATGCGCGGCAAAACTGGAATGGGCGTATTCCGAATAATAGTTGGCGAAGCTCGAACCGGTATATTCTTCCAAGGCCTCGGGTGTGCCCATTATGGCCAGGGCTGCGGGATGCTGATTGACCCAAACGCCGGCTATCACTGCGGTAACAATAACCACCAGAGAGACTCCAAGAAGCCACCAGCGCTGGCCGTACAATGCCCGGGGCATGGTGAATTCAAAAAAGCGGCGCACTGTGCCCGGGGGGACTCTGCGGACGCCCAGGATGCGGGCCCGCGCCGCGCCCAGCTTTGCTGACAGCCCGGAGACAAGTTGGGGATCAGGCGCCTCGGAGCGAAGCTGCGACAGGTCGGTGGCGCCGCGCTCATAGAGCCAGACCAACTCATCGGCTTCGGCGCCGGTCAGGCGGCGCTGACCGGATAAGTTGGAGACCCGCTCCCACGCTTGGGCCCGTTCAGTCGTGAACGCCTCAATGTCCATGCGGTTACCCTAGTAGAGGATCACCTCTCGGTGGGTCGCGCCCGCCGCAGCGCGGGTGTTTTGTGTCTCGGTTCGATATGTCAGGAGGTTGGGTTGCAGGGCGATGAACTAGTCGTCGGCGAGGCCGTCAAACTCGAATTGCTGCCGGCTTCCTTCGGCAACCGCTTCGTGGCGTTCCTGATTGACCTTGTGGTCATGATCGTGGCGACCATTGCCCTGATCTGGGCGTTGCTGCGCTGGGGGCTGTTCTTCTGGGATGCCGCCATGGCGCAAGCGGCCGTCTCTGCGGCCGCCGCCCTGCTCTTGTTGGTCTTCCCGATCACAGTGGAGACGCTCAGCCGAGGGCGTTCGCTGGGCAAACTGGTGATGGGCCTCAGGGTGGTCAACGACGATGGCTCCCCGGTGGTGCTCCGCCAAACGTTCATCCGAGCAGTGGTCGCGGTCCTGGAGGTCTGGGTCACGTTCGGCGCGGTGGCGGGTATCACCATGATGGTCAACGGGCGCGGCAAGCGGATCGGTGATCTGCTGGCCGGGACCTATGCGATGCGCATCCGTGGGGTTTCCTTGCAGGTGCTGGCTTTGCAGATGCCCCCTGAGCTGGCCTATTGGGCGGCGCTCGCCGACACCGGCGGCGTCAGCGACAGTCTGGCTTTGCGCGCCCGGCAGTTCTTGTTGCGGGCCGGGTCGCTCAGCCCGCCTTCCCGCGCCCAGCTTGGCTTGGCCCTGGCCGCCGAGGTCGCCGCAGCAACTGCACCGCCGCCGCCCCCGCGCACCCACCCGGAGCGCTACCTGGCTGCGGTGGTGGCCGCTCGCCGGGACCGTGAACTCGGCATCGCGCCGGGGCGTGCTGCCCGTGCCCAAGCGGTGGCCGATGCCGCTCGCCGCCTCCCGTACAGCATTCCCGACCCAGCGAACTAGGGGCACCCGTGCCCAAGCGTTGGCCGATGCCGCTCGCCGCCTCCCGTACAGCATTCCCGACCCAGCGAACTAGGGGCACCCGTGCCCAAACGGTGGGCTTTGCGCACGCCCGCGCCTGCGCGCGAGCCGCTGGTATCAGCCGGGACAGCCAACCGGGCTGGTATCCGTGCACTTTGAGCGGGTGGCGGCGTTAGGCTTGGGCGCATGGCGCTTAGCAAAGGAATCGTTTCGCCGCGGCGCGCGGTGGGGCCGGCGATCGCCCGCCCGGAGTATGTCGGGAAGGCCCAACCGGATTCAGAACCGTGGACCGGGAGTGAGATCAACACCCCTGAGACGGTTGAACGGATCAGGCAGGCCTCGCGGATCGCGGCCGATGCGCTGGCTGAGGTGGGGCGGCACGTCAAGCCCGGTGTGACCACGGATTATCTGGACGGGATTGGGCACCAGTTCCTGGTGGACCGGGGCGCCTACCCATCCACCCTTGGATACAAGGGCTATCCGAAGTCCTTGTGTACATCACTCAACGAGGTGATCTGCCATGGTATTCCGGACTCGACGGTGATCCAGGACGGCGACATCATCAACATTGACATCACCGCCTACAAGGACGGTGTCCACGGCGACACCAATGCGACATTCCTGGCTGGAGCTGTCGATGAGGCGTCACGCCTCCTGGTAGAACGGACCCGGGAAGCAACGCTGCGCGGGATCAAAGCAGTGCGTCCGGGCCGACCCTTCAACGTGATTGGGCGCGTCATCCAGTCCTACGCGGAGCGGTTCGGCTACGGTGTGGTCAGGGATTACACCGGCCACGGCGTGGGCCAGGCGTTCCATTCGGGGTTGATTGTGCCCCACTTCGACGCCGCCCCGAACTATGGTGCTCCGATGGAGCTAGGCATGGTCTTCACCATTGAACCGATGCTGACCCTCGGGACCTACCGGTGGCGCTTGTGGGATGACGGTTGGACCGTGGTGACCGCTGACCTGAAACGATCCGCCCAGTTTGAGCACACCGTCCTGGTCACCGAGGACGGCGCCGAGATCCTGACTGTCCCGTCTGCTTGAGGCGGGCGCTCCGCCCGCCCAACAATTGTGGGCGCCAGCTACAGTTGGCCGGCCGCCTTCAAGGTCAGGTAGGCGTCGACAACGGCCGGGGCCAGGGGCTCG
>JAITJY010000103.1 GCA_031278675.1 Bifidobacteriaceae bacterium | reverse complement strand
CTTGTCCTCACACGCCCTGGTCCCCGCTGAACACGAGTCGTGAATCGTCGGCTCCGGTGCGACCACCGGAGCCGCCACACAGTCGGCGCGGCAACACCCCACAACCCCCAACCAGCGGACTCTGCCAAGAGCCCTGCCCCCCCCCGCCCGCGCCCCCGCCCCGTCAGAGTTGCAGCAACATCCGCGTGTTGCCCAATGTGTTCGGCTTGACGCGGGCCAGGTCGAGGAACTCGGCGACGCCATCGTCGTGGGACCGCAGCAGTTCCTCGTAGACGGCCGGAGTGACGGGAATGCCTTCGATCGGCGCGAACCCGTGCGCACTGAAGAAGGCCACCTCGAACGTCAAGCAAAACAGCCGCCCCAGGCCCAGGTGCCGCGCCCGCGCGATCAACGCATCCACCAGTTGGTGGCCAACGCCCCGGCCCTGCCAGCCCGGCGCCGTCGCCACGGTCCTAAGTTCGCCGAGGTCACGCCACATGACGTGGATCGCGCCGCAGCCGATCAATTCGCCGCCGGGGGTGGCGGCCACCAGGAAATCCGGCAGCGATTCGTAGTAGGCGACCGGCGGTTTGACGACGAGCCGCCCCTCAGCCACATAACGTTCCGTCAGAGACCGGATCGCCGGCACGTCGCCGCTGACCGCCTCCCTCACCTCGAATTCGGCACACACGCACTCCATTTTGGCACGCCGACGAACGCTCGGCCGAGACCGTCCACGCCGCCGCAGCCCCGTTCCCCAGCGCTTTTCCCGCGCACGATGCCGTCCCACCCCGCTCCCAGCCCTGCGCCCCCTTCCAGCTTGACCGCTCGACGGCCGTCCCGGCCCGGTCCCAGCACCGCCCCACCGCGCCGCGCACGATACCTTCTCCTGGCCCCTTCGTCTCCAGCCCCGCCAGCCGGGGCAGCGCCTGTCTCCGGCCCCTGGCGCAGCCCGCGTTGGCGCTGCTCCCAGGTGGGGGCCAGCCCAAAACCCAGCGCGCAAAACGGCGCGCCCCTTTTTTGGGGGCTAACTACATAAGCCGCCTTGACCTCCCGGATGGTTGAGGGGTAATCTGGGCCACTGTTAGCAACGTCCAGTGGCAGATCCTAAGATCGTTATGTTTCCCCTGCCAAAAGCGGTCGCAGATGACCGCGTAACGGTCTGGTCAATGCCCTGGATACAGCAGTTCTTGGCAGCAGATCGGGAGTTGCCACGACTGCGCTGACTAGAGAGTTCAATCAACCAATTTAGCAAGAAACCAGCACAAGGTAATTCTTGGAGAAATGGAGAAGGAACGTGTCACAGCAAACCAACATAGGCAGAAGAAGCTTCCTGAAAGGTGCCGCAATTAGTGTGGCCGGAATCGGAACAGCAGCTGCACTGGGAGCCTGCTCTCCCGAAAATAGCACCCAAGAGCCGACCGGCGGCGGTGGCGGAGGCGATACCGCACAAACTGGCGACGCCACCAATAAAGCCGGCCAGAAATGGGCATTTGAAATAGCCCCAGACCCAATCGCAGAAAGCGACATCAAAGCGACCGAAACAGCCGATGTGGTGGTTGTAGGGGGCGGCACTTCCGGATTGGTCAGCGCTGCGTCCTGTTTGGAGAACGGCCTGTCCGTGATCTTGATCGCTGCTTCTTCGGCCGCGATCAGCCGCGGTGGTTCCAATCATGGACTGGACACCAAAGTAACCCAGGCGTTGGGTGTGCCTAAGTATGACCCAGAGCCGTTCTATCGCACCCAGTACGTGGCCAACGGCGGCAACTTCAAGCCGGGTTTATGGTACAAGTTCTACAACTCCAGTTCCGAAGCGATGAACTGGCTGATAGACATCGGCGCCAAAGCCGGTATCAAGTGCAGTATCGAAAGCGGCCCGGAATATGGACCGGAAGATCCAATGTACACGCCGGGTGCCGCACACGCCTTCTACAAGGAAGACAGTGAACTGGAAGGTGCCATCGGCACCGGGCAACCGTATATTGTCGCAGAGTTGGCCCGCTACATTGTTGAAGACCTGGGTGGAACCATAGTCTGGAAGACCCGGGCCGAACAGCTAGAAAAGGACGGTAATAAGGTCTCGGCGGTGATTGCATCTGACCTGGAAACCGGTGAATACCGCCGTTATCAGGGGTCGAAAGCAATAATTTTAGGGACCGGCGATTTCAGCCACAACAAAGACATGATGACCAAGTATTGCCCCGAGGCCCTGCCGTTGTTGGGCGAAATCGACAACGAGGTCAACTACGACGCAGGCCTGCAAGTCGGCGGCTTGATGCCAGGAGATGGCCACAAGATGGCGCTGTGGGCCGGGGCTGCCTGGCAAGTCGCGCCCAACGTGATCATGCTGGGGCGGCCCAACCTGCCGGCTGACCAACCCTACACCGCCCACACCGGGCTAATGGTTGACGCGAATGGCCAACGGTTTATGAATGAGGACGTGCTCGGCGGGATCGCTTGCGCCACAATCATGAACCTGCCGCGAATGACGGCATGGTGCATTTGGGCCACGAACCGGGCAGCGGAAGGCGGTCCCTGGGGTAAACCCAATTTCCCGGTCGGCGCCTATTTCGCGTCTCCCGAGGAGTTCATCAAGACATGGGACGATGACGCCTACGGTTTCGGAGTCAAGAAGAACGACACCCTGGAAGGACTGATTGCCGACCTCGGTTTGCCGGCCGAAACAATCGACACCGTTACGCGCTACAACCAACTCTGCGCCGACGGGAAAGACACCGACTTCTATAAGAAGCAAGAAAGGATGATCGGAGTTACTCAGGCGCCGTATTACGGCTGCCCGTTTACCCCGATGTTCCTGACTTCGCTGGGCGGCATCCGTGCTAACACCAGTATGCAGGCGCTGGACTCCGACGATCAGCCGATCGAGGGGCTATATGTTGTCGGCTCAGTGCTGGGCAACTTCTACTCCAGCGTCTATACCTTTGCTATGGAAGGCATCAACTACGGCGCTACCTGCGTGACTTTGCCCTATATGTTGGGCAAAGAATTAGCTGGTAAGTGATCGGTCCCGCAGAGCGGGAAGCGATGCCGGCCTGAACAAACAAAGGCCCCGCCAGCTCAGGGGGAGAGCTGGCGGGGCAATGCCCACCGGTCAGTCGACCGGCGGGAAGGGCTGGCGGGGCAATGCCCACACCGGTCAGTCGACCGGCGGGAGGTCCTCGTCACGGATCGGGCCGCCGGCCAACGCCGGTGCGGGCTCCGCCGAATGCGGGAGGAACACGAACTTCGCGTCCGGGCCCTCCCCGGTGGCGTCCACCTCGATGCGTTCACCGCTGCGCACCTCACCGAACAGGATCTTCTCGGACAGCACGTCTTCAATCTCGCGCTGGATGGCGCGGCGCAGCGGCCTAGCTCCTAGCACCGGATCGTAGCCGCGTTCAGCCAGCAGTTTGCGGGCCGCCTCGGTCAAGGTGATCGACATTCCTTGCTCAACCAGGCGCTTGTCCAGCCGCTCAATCATCAGATCGACAATCTGCTCAATCTGCTCCTGGGTGAGTTGCGGGAAGACAATCGTGTCATCAACACGGTTCAAGAACTCGGGTCTGAAGTGCTGCTTCAGTTCGTCTTGGACCTTGTTCTTCATGCGCTCATAGTCGTTTGACAAGGAACCACCGGCCTGGAAACCAGTCATGACGCCCTTCGCGATGTCCTTGGTCCCCAAGTTGGTCGTCATGATGATGACCGTGTTCTTGAAGTCCACGACCCGGCCTTGCGAATCGGTCAGCTTGCCTTCTTCGAGGATCTGGAGGAGCGAGTTGAAGATGTCGGCGTGGGCTTTTTCAACCTCGTCGAACAACACCACCGAGAACGGCTTGCGCCGCACTTTCTCGGTCAACTGGCCGCCTTCTTCATATCCGACATAGCCCGGAGGTGAGCCGAACAACCGGGAGACGGTGTGCCGCTCAGAGAACTCCGACATGTCGAGTTGGATCAGGGCGTCTTCATCGCCGAACAAGAACTCGGCGAGAGCCTTGGCCAACTCCGTCTTGCCGACCCCGGTGGGGCCTGCGAAGATGAACGAACCGCCGGGCCGCTTCGGGTCTTTCAGGCCAGCGCGGGTGCGCCGGATCGCCTGGGACAAGGCCTTGATAGCTTCATCTTGACCAACAACCCGCTTGTGGAGTTCTTGTTCCATCCGGAGCAGGCGGCCTGATTCTTCCTCGGTCAGCTTGATCACCGGGATGCCGGTCGACATGGCCAACACTTCCGCGATCAACTCTTCGTCGACCTCAGCGACTGTGTCCAAATCGCCGGCGCGCCAGGCCTTTTCGCGTTCGGCGCGGGCTTCCGTAAGTTTCCGCTCGTCATCGCGCAACGCGGCGGCCCGCTCGAAGTCCTGGTTGTCGATCGCTGCTTCCTTTTCTTTGCGGGTCTCAGCGATCCGTTCATCCATTTCGCGCAACTCCGGCGGGGCCGTCATGCGGCGGATGCGGAGGCGGGCGCCGGCCTCGTCGATCAGGTCGATCGCCTTGTCCGGGAGGAAGCGGTCGTTGATGTAGCGGTCGGCGAGTTGGGCGGCGGCCACCAGGGCCGAATCAGTGATGGACACCCGGTGATGCGATTCGTAGCGGTCCCGCAGACCACGCAGAATATCGATCGTATGTTTGACCGAAGGCTGCTGGACCTGGATCGGCTGGAAGCGCCGCTCCAAGGCGGGATCTTTCTCGACATACTTGCGGTATTCGTCGAGCGTGGTGGCGCCAACGGTTTGCAGCTCGCCGCGCGCCAGCATCGGTTTGAGGAT
>JAITJY010000292.1 GCA_031278675.1 Bifidobacteriaceae bacterium | reverse complement strand
TGAAACCACCGCCAGCCGCAGCACCCTGCGCGTGGGCCAACTCCTCCGCGCCCACCTGCGGCACCCGGGCGACGCGCAACACCAGGTCAACAACCACCTGCCCGGTGTGGATCAAGCGCCCCGGCGCCTCCGGATTCATGAGCGCAACGCGACCAACTGCGCCGCGACCTGGCCCAAAGCCAAGCCGTTGACTGCCTCAATCTGGCTGATCAGCGGCGCGGGAAAGGCGCTTACCCCGATAGCGGACCCGAGGATCGCCCCGGCGATCGCCCCGATCGTGTCCGTATCACCACCCAGCCCAGCGGCCACCTGGAGGGCCTCGAACGGGGCGTCGGCGTAGCGGTCGGCCAGCAAGAACGCCGCCACCACCGACTCTTGTGAGGCGACCGACGTGCCGACCACCTCGTAGAGGAACGCGGCAAAGGCCGAATCAGTGAGCGGCCGTCCCAGCGGCGCAAGTGCGTCGAACCGCGCGCCGATGTCGGCCCCCGCCACCCAGCTACCGTGTTGCGCCCCGAAGTGCGCGGCCGCGATCCCCGCGATCACGGCGTCCCAGACCACGGCTCCTTCGACCCCCTGAGAGACGGCTGCAGCCACCGCATAGGCGCCAGCCAAGCCCAGATTGGTGCCGTGCGTCACTGCGGTGATGGCGCGGACCCGGTCCCACAGCCGGTGACCGGGCCGGTACGCAATCCCGACCGGTGTGATCCGCATCGCGGCGCCGTTGGTTGCCCCCAGACGGCCGGCCTCAGCCTGGTCGACTCCTTGGCGCAGCGCCGCGAGCGCGGTCTTGGTGGACGGCCCCAGCAGGTCATGTGAGCCGCGCGCGATCATTTTCTGTTCCCAGTCACGCAGTTCGCCCACCCACGCCTCGGGTGAGACCGCGCCGCCGCCGGCGATTATGAGGCGGGCCAGCAGGAGCGCCTGTTCCGTGTCATCCGTTACCGTACCGGCCGCTAGGCCTGGGGCGACCGGTTGGTCGGGTGGAGCGTCCAACAGGGACGTGATCTCCCCGAAGCGCTGAGCGATCGCCGAACGCGGCATCGACTGTGTTGGCATCCCCAATGCGTCCCCCAAGGCCAGCCCCGCTAGCGCGCCGTGAGCCCGGTCCAGGCGGCGCGCCGCCTCACTGCGCCCTGCCCGCGTTAGCCTGACCGGTTTCGGGGCCGACTGGCTGTCCGCCTGCGCCCCGCCGCCTAAGTCGCGGGCGGACCCGCTGGTCCTGGTCTCGCCTTGGTTCACGGTGTCATCCCGAACCGGCTCGAGACCGTGAAATGCGCGGGATCCAGCACCGAGACAACGTGTTCCACAAAGCGACCGTTTGGCGTGAAGGATGTCCGCACGGTGCGCAAGAACGGCTCCCCGGCGGTGCGGTTCATGGCCGCGGCGTCATCGGCGGTCAAGAACCTCAAAGCGACGGACTGGTCGCCGTGGCTGGCGGTCAGGCCGGCGCGGCTCAAGGTGGCGGTCAAGGAATCGTCGGTCAGCCCCCGCTGCGGCAAGGCGGCCAGTATTCCCACATTCGGCACATAGGAGCGCTCCAGGGAGACGGTCTTGGCGGACCCGTCTTCCTGGGCGGCATCGCGCCGGCGCACCACCAACACGAATTCGCCCCCAGGGACCGTGTCCGGCAAATCCGGCACATCGGCGCGGGCCACCTTCTCGATCCGCAGCAAACACACCGTGATCCGCCGCGAAATATTGGACAGTGCGGCCGTCCAGCCCGCCTGGTGGTCCAACGTCTGCCCGTCATAGATCACCACGGAGCCGACCCCGCCGCGCGTGGCGATCAAGTGGCGGCGTTGCAACTCGCTGAGTGCCTGACGAACGGTTCCCCGGGAGACCTGGAACTGCGACGCCAGGGTGTGCTCCCCGGCGAGCCGTTCACCGCGGAGAATCTGCCCACCTTCGATCTGCTCGGCGAGCGTGTTGGCAATGATGTCTTTCTTGGTGAGCGTCTTGTCACCGCGGTTCGTGTTCTCCACGTGTCTAGACATGTGGACTAGGTGTAGCTGGCCACGGCGGGGTTTGTCAACGCCCGTTTACGTAAAAGCGCCACACCGGCGTGAGCGGTGCTCACCGCCCGCGCTCGGCTGCCTCGGCGCTGCGCCGCCGCCGGCTCGCCGCCATACCCGCCCCCAACGAGATTGCCAGGATTGCGGTCGCCAGCGGAGCGGCCACATTGGGGCCGGTCAACGGCAATGATTCCGCCCGGTCCCGGCTCGTGGGGGAGGGGGTATTCGGCACGCTCGGTGTGGACGATGCCGTCGGCGTGGGTTTGGGCGGCCCGCCCGCCGGGGTGACCGTGAAGGTGGCAGTGACCTTCCCACTCAGCGCCCCAACCAATTCGACGGTGTGTTCACCCACTGCGGCATCCGCAGGCACGGTCCAGTCGAAGACCAGAGCCCCCGATCCGTCCGCAGCGACGCTTCCCAGATCAACGGGGTCGGAGTACATGGTGCCGACGATCTGTTCACCGGGTTGGAAGTTAGCGCCGGTGAGGTGGGCCGGCGATCCAGCGGCCACGCTGGCAGCTAAGAACACTAGCTGGGGCAGCCCCACCCGCCAGGTCTGGGTGGTCGCGTTGCCCGCAGTGTCGGTTGTGACCACCGTGATGGTCTCGCCCGGCGCGGCCGGTGGCGTGAGCTGGCATTGCCAGGTGCCGTCGGAGCCGACCACGACCGCCGGTGTGCACAGAGCGTAGCCTTGCTCATCCCGCACGCTGACCGTCGCGCCGACTTCGGCGCCGCTGCCCTGGATTGCCGACCCGTCAAAGGGAACCAGCACCGAGGTCGCCGGCGCGGCTCCATCCACCGTGACCGGAGTGGCACCCGACCGGTTTCCGGCCGCATCTTGGATGTGAACATGCAGGTCAGTGGCGTGAGCCAGATCCCCCAAGGGCGCCTCGAACGTGCCGTCCGGAGCGACCAGGGCGCGCGTTACCACCTCGCCTGTGCCGGGCGTAACGACTACGGCGATCAAGGTGCCGCGGGCGGCATCGGGCAAGTCGTCGGCGTGAACCGCCCCCGCGAGCCGCTGCCCGTTCGTGGGGTTGACGCTCGGCGGCTGGGGTGCGACGTTGTCTTCGAACCGAATTGCCGCCACCTCCAAGAACACGAAGCTGCCGGACGTCGCGGTGACCTCATAGGTGTCCTGCGCGCTCGCGGTGAACGCCAACTCGGCCACGCCCGCTGCGTTCGTGTAGACCGCAACCGTGGCGGGGCCCGGCGTCTGCCCGGCGGTCAGCCCGGCGGTCAGCCCGTCCGGTACCGCGAACACGACGGGCGCGCCGGCGATCGCGTTGCCGAAGGCGTCGAACAGATAGGCGGTGACGGTTTGCGCGGTCTGACCGTCGGCGGGCGCCGCCTCGCTCGGCGCCACCAGGCGGCTCAGGGCGGCGCCGGCGGTGGGCGGCCCGGGTGTGAACTGGGCGTCGATGCCGTAAATGGTCCCGCCGGCAGTGGTGGCGAGCGGCGCCTCACCCAGGCGTACCCCTATCCGGTAGCTGCCGGCCAGGGTGGTGGCAACCGTCACCGTGGCGCGGCCATCGGCCCCGGTGGTGAACGGCAGTGAGCGGGTCGTTGGCCCGGCGAACAGGGGCTCGACCTGCACCAGACCGCCCACGTCGGCCAATTCGCCGCCCCTTGTCCCACGCACCAAAATGGTCACCGTATAGGAATCGGCGCCATCGGCCAATGCTCCTGTGATGAGCTGATTGGTTGGGCTGGGCGCGGCGGTGAACTCGGAGCGGGCCGGATCGGCCGTGTCGGTATCCGCCACGAATTGGACCACGCCGTACGGTTCGCTGCTCCAGCTTGAGCCGACCCGGGCGCGGACCGCGAAGGACCCCTCGACATCGGAGATGACGCTTGCTGTGGCCATCCCGTCTTGATTGGCGGGGCCGGACCAGGTCTTGGCGCCGGTGGTGAAGGTGGCGCCGGTAGGTTCGTCATAGACCAACTCGAAGACCACTGTGGCATCCGGCACGGCGTTGCCGTAGGCGTCTTGCAGCCAGATCGTGACGGGCAGGCCAATGCTAGCGCCAGGCGCGGCTGGGGCGCTGGCCAGCGTCAACGTCGCCAGCGAAGCGGCTTCATCGACGGGGCCCGGGCTGAATGTGACGCTTACGGGCGAACCGATCAGTTGGTCGGCGACGCTCGCCTGGACCTCGTAGCGGCCCGCCGTGGTCTGGGCGAACGAATCCCATTCCGCTATCCCCCTGGCCGCTTCAACCGTGGCTCCCTGGGTCCAGGTGGTATCCCCGGCGGCGCGGTAGGCGAAGGTCACCTGCGCCGCGTCGGTGAACGGGTTGCCCAGCTCGTCAAACAACCTGGCGCGCACCACTCCGCCCGGGTCCGTCGCTGAGACCACCCAGGCGCCGCCAACCAGTTCAAGCTGGGACGCAGCAGCCTGCAGCGGGGCGTTGGTGAAGCGCAGTTGGACCGGTGAGCCCTCCGTTATGGGCGTCCCGGCGGCCGTCGCGGTGATGTCGAACAGGTCTGGCCGGTTGGCTGTGACGGCCAGTTCAGCGGTGCCCGCCTCACCCGTGGTGAGCGTCACTTCGCTTTGGCCGGGGGCGGCGGGGGCCGTCAGGCCATCTGCCAGCGTGAAGGTGACCGGTGCCCCCTTGATGGGCGCGCCTGTGCTGTCGGTGACGTAAGCCAGGACCGTTTGGGTCTGGGTGGCGTCAGCCGAGACCGCGCCGCCGGGCGCCACAAGCCGGGTCAGCCCCGGCCCGGAGACCGGCTGCGGCATGACGAACGTGATCGTGGCGGCATCCAGGTCGGTTGGTGGCTCCCCGGTGGCCGCCCTGATCTGATAGTTTCCAGCCCAGGTCGATTGGAGGGTCAGGATGACGAGTCCGTTCGCGTCCGTTGTGTAAGGCCCCTCGGGGTTCGCCGTGACCCGGCTGGGGAGTTGCAGCGTGACCGGCTCACCGGGCAGCCCCCGGCCGTCACCGGTGCGGATCGCGACGGTGACACGGAAGGCGTCTTGCCCGTCGGCCTTCACCGCTGCGTCATTGACCGGCTCAAGCCTCCAAGAGGCGTACACCGTCGGATCGCGCGGTGCGTGGAAGCTAGCCGTGGTGGGCGACCCGGCCACATCCTCGGTTGTGCCGACTAGGCGAGCGCTCACCTGCCAGGTGGCTGCGACGGGCGAGGTAAACGACCATTCGGCAACGCCGAACCCGTTCGTCGGGACCTCATCGGAAGACCCGATCACCCCCGCTGGGCTGGAGATGTCCTGGTAGGAGAACACCACCCGCGCGGCCTGATCGTAGGCCACATTGCCGTAGGCGTCCCGCACCAGGACTTCTGCGGTGTGGTTGGTGCCTGCCTCGACGGTTAGTGTTGGCGCGCCGGTCAAGGGATCTGTGGCCGTGGGGACCGACAACGTAGAACAAGATGGGCACGGTTCGCCCGGGACAAAGCTGAAGCGGACCGACCCTCGGGTGAGGTTCTCCCAACCGGTGGTGGTGTAAACCTGGACGGTGGCGATGTACAGGCCGGCCCGGGTCGAGGTCAATTCCCACGTGTAGGTGCCGTAGGTGGTCTGATCCGGCAGACCGGTGGTGCCCTCACCGGCCGGGGTTTGGGTTAGGTACTGACTTAGGCCGTTGATCCGGACCGCCGCTTCCGGCACCAAGATGCCCATTGCCGACACGACAGTTACGGTCAACGTGTAGTTACCGCTGCCCGCCGCCACCGTAGCCCCAGGGGTCAGCGTATAAGACGACCTATCGAGGTCAATGCGATCGACGACGAACGAAACGGTCTGCGGTGCACCGTTGATGATCTCGCTGTTCAGTGACGCCGAGACGTCAATGCTACCCGGTGCAGTCGAGGTGATGCTCACTTGGGCTTTACCGCGTTCGGTACACCAGGTCGGCTTGGCCGGCGCATCAAAGTCGCACGTTTCGGTTTTCCCGTCCGGCGGGCTCATTGTTACGGCGTCGCCGCCCACGGCGTTGGCGTCAACCGTGAACACTACCTCTACGCCGGGTCCGGCCGGGTTGCCGTACTGATCGGTCAGCACCACCCAAGCGATGTACGGGTCATCCCCGGTGGCAAGGCGGTCCGTGCCGGATATGCCGAACCTTGAGGGCGAAGCAGCGATTGCTTCGTCGCCGACGAATCGCACCGTGATGATGGAATCGGTGTCCGGGATGGGGGTGGAGCCGTTGGTGAGCACCGCGCGCACCTGATATTCCCCGGCGGTTTGCCGCGTGAATCCGGGCCAGGAGGCCACACCGGTGGCTGTATCACTCCACACCCGTTCACCAGTTTGCCAGGCGCCAGGTTGGTAGCCGCTGGCTGGCACCAACCTGTATTGGAACGTGACTTGGACAGATTCTTTGACATACAGATTACCCGATACATCCCGCAGTGTAACGCGCGGTTCGTGGAACTCTTGTGCTACAATTTTGGCGTCCGCCTTGGTCGGAATGGTGAAGGTGGAATCTTGCGCCGAAAGGGCGGCGTTGACAAAGTTGACCACATTGCTGGCGCCATCTTGAACATTGAGCGGGGCTTCGTCCAGGTACACCGTTAATGCGACCGGCTGAGCGAGTGTGCCCTTGACCGTGGCGGTGTAGGTGCCCGCCGCCGTCGGTTCAAAACCACTCAACACCAGGTCTGAGCGCGCCTGACCGATCCGCAGGCGTCTGGCCCCACCCGTCGCGGGCACACCGGACGCAGACTCCAGTTGCACGGTGACCGTGCCAGTTTGAACGCCGTTGGCCGGGAGCGGATCAGGCCCCACGAAGAAATAAGTCCCGGCGGCGTGAGGGTCTGGTTCCAATGAATCCCATTGCAGAGCCTTCGGCGACCCGGACAACTCGGTGCCGGCGAGCCGTGCCGTCAAGTCGCATTGGCTGATCGTCGAAGCTGTCACCGTGGTGGTGACCTGGCCCGTTTCAGAAGTAAACCGCGTAAGAGACGCCTGACCGTCCGGGAAAGCTGCAGTGCAGTTATCGCCAGTCAGTGTTAGTTCAACCAACTGAGCGCCGATCCGGTTGACTTGCGTGGCGTCCCACGCCGTGACAGTCACCGTGTAGGGCTGGCCTAGCGCAATCTGGCTGGGCACGGCATCGGGCCCTTCGGCTGGTGTGACCTCCAAAGTGGAAGCTAGGGGGCTGACCTCACCCACGAACGGTGCCCACAAAGTGGTGTGGGCGGGATAATCCCCATTACGGAACTTTTCCGCGTCCCGCCAATCGGGCCCAACCGTGATGGCGCGGTAGCCTGATCTGCCCGAATAGACGGCGAGAGTGTAGATGCCGGTGGGGCAGCCCAGGTCGTCTTCCGCGACCGAACACACAAAGCCTTCGGGGTCGAAATACAGCGCCGAGCCGTTATACGGATCGCCGACCGCTGCTTGAGCCGTGAGATAGACGTAGCGGTTGGCGGGGTTGCCCTGCGCGTCGCGGACGGTGGCCGTGATGGTCTGGCGGCCCCAGGTCTCCGCGCTCGCCGCCTGGTCATCATGGTTGGCCGGTTGGCCCAGGGTTTGGCTAACCGTCACCGAAGACCGATTGACATCAATGTCGCCGGCGTAAATCAACACCGGCGCATCACAGCTCAACTCAAGGGGGTTGGCGCCAGGCAACGTCACTATGACACGCGGGCAGAGCTCGCCCGCCAGCGTGGTGCCGAAGTAGGCGAGAATCCCGGCGCTGGCGACGCCCTCCCCGTTGACCCGGGACACATACACCCGATCCGCTACAGACAAATGCAGCGTCGGCGGGCTCGCAGCGGCCAGCGTGACCGCGTCAGAAAAGTCGAAAGCCGGTTCATCGGACGTGAAATCAGTCACTAGATCTGAGCCGTTGGCGTCACGCAAACGCAGCAAGTACTGGACGGAATTGGTACCCTCGGGCGACTCATTCCAGGCTTCCTCATCCCAGTCGGCATAACCCGAAGTTGTCAAACGGAACATCCCTGAATTGTCCGGATCAATTCGACTCAGCGGAACGAAGGTCACCTCAAGCGTCGACAAATCTTCATCTTGGGGATAGATCTCTTCCCACGTCTCATCCGTCTCTAGAAAAACCTCGATACCAGCGTGACAACTCTGGTTGGAGTAGACCGGCACGGTGTAATGGCCGGTTTCACCGGACACCTCTGTCGTTTCCCCGAAAACCAGACCGCGGCCCTGATAGCCGTAAAGCCAACTCGCGCAGTAATAGTCTTTGGCATACCACTCGTACTCCAGTTGATCAGCCAGGCCTCCGAGAGGTGCGCCCTGGGCATCAAGCAGTTGGGTATGCACGGTGTAGAAGT
The DNA here is from genome assembly GCA_031278675.1 of Bifidobacteriaceae bacterium. Taxonomy (GTDB): domain Bacteria; phylum Actinomycetota; class Actinomycetes; order Actinomycetales; family WQXJ01; genus JAIRTF01. The sequence continues at coordinate 394 of JAITJY010000292.1, read as the reverse complement.
CCCACGGGGCGGCGTAGCCGACGGCCCCCTCACTTAGCCCATGGTCTGCCTCTTTGACAGACTCAAGATCGGTCGCTTCGATCCAGGTCCCAGACCGGGGCTCGTCGGGCGGTTCCGGCTCTTGGACCGGATCAGCGAAGTACAGTTCTGCGGTGGCGAGTCCGCCCAGCGCATCGTGTGGCTCAGCGGTCAACCGGTAAGTGCCGGCGGCTGCTCCCACTATTGTCACATAATTGCAACGCCCAGAGTCGGTCGTGATGCATTCGGTTTGAGTGGTACCGGTGTCCGCGAAATAGGCGCCGTCCGCAGGGGCAGCGCCGACAGCTTCGAGTTTCAATGTAATGGGCACATCCGGATTGGTGGTGTAAGACGAATCTACGGTGTGCACCGCAAC
>JAITJY010000063.1 GCA_031278675.1 Bifidobacteriaceae bacterium | reverse complement strand
GGGGCCGCATAATTGCTGTCCGGCAAATGCACCAGGCCATCTCGATCTCCCCGCACGCCAACCAAGGCTTCGGCGCGCTCATACCACGGCTCCAAGTCGGCGTAGCTGATTGGCCAATCGTCGCCGTAACCGTCAACGCTCGCGGCCTTGAAGTCGGCATCAGACATGCGTTGCAACACTCGGCCGTAACTGTGCATCCGGCCACCTACCAGTTTGCCGCGCACCCACAGGTAGGGGCGGCCGGGCGGCGTGGTGTAAGGGTCCTCCAAATCATTGACCAAGAAACGGTTGGTTGTCGGGGAATAGTAGGGGCGGCACGCTTGGCGGAATTGCCCGCGGAGCATCGCCTGCGCCCGCGGCCACAGGTCCATCCCCATGGCGCGCGGCGCGGCGGGCTTCGGCAAGTTGAAGTCTTCCGGACGGACAGCTCGCCCCGCCTCGAGTAACAGCACGTCGAGGCCGCGCTCCGTCAGTTCCGCCACGGCCGCGCTGCCCGCCGGGCCCGACCCAACGACTATCACGTCATACTTCCGGTCAGTGCTTGTCATGGGGTTGCGCTCCTTTGCGTTTGGGATTGGGGCGTTGGTGCGTTCGGGAGAATGCCGCCGCCACCAGTCAAAACCGAAGAGCGTCCATTCAGCAAGCCAGTTTTGCCTCTCGCGTGCAAAAGCCCTGCGGTCAGCCCGTCTATCGCGCGGCCCAGCGCGCGGCGGGCGGCCGGGACTTCGGGTGGTATACGGCGCGGGGTGTGCCACGCGCCCCAGCGCGCGGCGGGCGCCCGGTCGCCCACAGCTAGGGCACGAGCCCCACAGACGCAGCCCCGCGCGCGGCCGCTTCCGTCAACCGCCCACCGGGCGCTACTTGATCCACCGGCTGAGTTGCGGCGCCGTCAGCAGCGCGTCGCAAGCCAACCGGGAGGCGCCCACAATCACGTCCGACTGGTCCACACCGCCAAGGCGCACCGCCCGCCGCCCACCGGGCGCTACTTGATCCACCGGCTGAGTTGCGGCGCCGTCAGCAGCGCGTCGCAAGCCAGCCGGGAGGCGCCCACAATCACGTCCGACTGGTCCACGCCGCCAAGGCGCACCGTCAACCGCGCTGCGGTGGTCGGCAACAGCTTGCGGCGCAGCGCCACCTCCAGAATCGAGGCGAAAACAGGCCCGGAGCGGGCCACCTCACCGCCGATCACAATCTCGGACGGCGAATAGACGGCCACCAAAACGGCGAGGACTACGGAAAGTACAACGGCGACATCGGACAAAATCTTGACGCAGACGCGATCGCCACCGGCGGCTGCCGCGAAAACCTGTTCCGCTGTAACCTCTCCCCTGCCCGCCGCCGCCGCTCGCAACGCAGGGCTACGTGCCAGGTTGCCCGCGCGCGATGCCGTGTCAGCGATCGCCTTACCCGAGGCCACCGTCTCCAAGCAACTCTGACGCCCGCAGCGGCAAGGCAAACCAGAATCGCCGAACTGGAGATGACCCAGTTCGCCAGCTAAACCGGTATTACCCCGGTGGACTTGGCCGCCGGACACGATGCCCAGCCCCAGGCCCGGCGACACGCGGAGATAGAACAGGTCGGCGGGCGCCCCAGGGCGGACCGATGCCGCCAGGGCCATCGCGTCTACCTCGTCATCGATCCACACCGGCAGGCGCAGTTCGGCCGCGAGCCGGTTGCGGAGGGGGAACTTGGACCAGGGGCTGGTCTCGCCCAAGGTGAGCGCCACCGGGTCGATAGGGCATGATTCCTGGGGGTCAACCGGTAAAGGAAGAGTCAGCCCAACGCCCCGCACGCCAGGCAAACCGGGGTGCTCAGCGACCAGCGCCCGCAGCGCCGCCACGATCTTGCCGCAGACCTCCTCCGGCGGCGCAATGACGCCGCAATCAAGCCTCCGCTGGCAGCGCACCTCCCCAGCCAGATCCGTCAGGGCCAGGGTTGTGTGGAAAATCGAGACCGATGCCGTCGCTACCGTACCAGCGCCCGCGTTGAAGACCCAGACCGCCGGCGCCCGGCCGCCCGTCGATTTCCGGGTGCCCGCCTGGCACACTAACCCCAGTTCAGCGGCGCGCTGCAACCGGTCTTCGACCCCGTTGCGCCCCAGGTGGAGCACCCGGCCCAATTCCGCCCGCGTCAGCCCGGCAGGGTTGAGGCGCGCCACCCGCACCACGGCGGCCACCTGCTCCAACACTGCCAGCCCGTCCACAATCATCGAGTCTAGGCCTTGCGGCCTCCCCAGCGCCCGGGCTCAGGCCGGGGCTCAGGCAGGGGCTCAGGCCGGGGCTCAGCCACTACCATTGTTGGGACGGAAGGAAGCCCCCATGAAGACATTCACCATGCCCGGGACCGGACTGGAAACTCCTCAAGTTGTCGCAGGAATGATGCGGATTGCGCCCAAATCGGATTCAGAAATCCGCGAGTTGGTCAGCACCGCGTTAGACGAAGGAATCAATTTCTTCGATCATGCGGATGTTTATGGAACCGAATTACACGAATGCGAACGGCGGTTTGGGGCGGCGTTGAATTGGTCGCCTGCCCAGCGAGCGAAGGTGATCCTGCAGACCAAGGCTGGCATTGTCCCGACCGGAGACGGCTGGGCCTATTTCGATTACTCAAAGGCGCACCTAATTGAGGCGGCCGAAGGTTCACTGCGCGCCTTGCAGACCGATTACATTGACATTCTGCTGCTGCACCGGCCAGATGCGCTGGTTGAACCCGAGGAAGTCGCCGCCGCATTTGATCAGTTGCATGCGCAAGGCAAAGTGCGTTATTTCGGCGTCTCGAACCATTCGCCCAGGCAGATCGACTTGTTGCGGACAGCGGTGCGCCAACCGCTGGTGGTCAATCAACTCCAGCTTTCGATCACGCACGCGCCGCTGGTCGCCCAGGGCCTGGCGGTCAACATGGAAGAACTCGACCAATCGATCACCCGCGACGGCGGCGGCTTGCTGGATTATTGCCGCCTGGCCGGGATCACGGTCCAGGCCTGGTCGCCGTTCCAACGCAAGTTCTTCGACGGCACATTCATCGGGGACACCGCCCGCGAACCCAAGCTCAACGCCGTGATGGACCGCCTAGCCGAGAAGTACGGCCTGGACGCCACCGGCATTGCGACCGCTTGGATCGCCCGCCACCCAGCGAACATTCAGGTGGTGCTCGGCACCACGACCCCCGCCCGGCTCCGCTCCGCCGCCCACGGCGTCCCAGCCGAACTGACCCGCCGCGAATGGTACGAACTGACCCTCGCCGCCGGTTACATCACCCCATAACGCCGCACGCCGCAGGCCCCTCTCCCAGTGCCCGATGCCGCCCACCGCCCCCCAGCGCAGGTGTCGGCGCGCGCCGCCTCCTCCGGTGCCCGATGCCGCCCCCCAGCGCAGGTTTCCACGCCGCAAACCCTAAACCTCGATCCCGCCGATCCTCGCCTACTGCGCCGCGCGACCCCCCGCAACTGCTCGCAGATAGTCGTCGTAGGTCGCCCAGTCCAACCGGAACCTGGTGATTCCGAGGCCGTCGGGGCGTTCGATCACGCCGAAACCGGGTTCGAGGGCTCCGACCTGGACGCACTGCTCGGGGTGGCGGACGGGTGCAGGAGGCGCACGGAATCCGGGTTGTGCACCCGGAAAGTGAGGCGCGTGGCGAGGTTCGACCGTTCGGTTCCTCCGATTGTGGACGCTTCTGCCCGCTGGGTCAGCACAACCGTCAAACCCAAGTGAGCGCGGGTGTTCGCCCGCTGTTGACACAGTCCGCCAGGTAGAGGTTGATCAAGGTCTGGTAGGGGACGCCGGTCGCTGCGGCATGCGCCTTGAAGTAGGCGATCACATCGACGTCCAGTCGGATGGTCACGGGCTTGCGCAGCCGCTTGGAGTAGGGGTTGGCGGCGGCGGTAGTGAAGTCATACTGTTCGCGCATTTCAGCCTCCATAGGCTCTGGTTTCGGCTTTGGTCGCCTTGCGGGCGGAGATTATCCTGATCTGGCTTTCCAACTCCCGGTAGCAGTGGCAGACCACGAGCATACGAAGCGTCAAGCTCAGACCCAGAATGATGAAGCGCTCCTCGTCCCGCGAGTGGTCAGGATCGGGGATGACACGGGCGTGCGGGTCGAGGAACACAGTACGGGCCTCGCTGAACGACACGTCGTGTTTGGCGAGGTTGGTCGCGGCCTTGGCCTCATCCCAGACGAAGCGTATTGCTTCCATGTGTACATTGTACATTGACTGTTCGGTGCGTCACCCCGGCCTGGGGTGGCTTTTCATCCGGCGACGTAGTCTGGTCCCGCACCGGCGTCAAGTCGATGACCACGGTGACCCATTTCGAGCCGAACCGGGTGTGCCGCCAGGCGTGCTCGTCGACACCGATCACCTCGACCCCGTCGAACCCGGACGCATCCGAGATGAGCAGTTCCCGGCCCGCGTCCAGCACCGCCCGGTTCGCGGTGTGCCAGGCAACCCCCAGGTTCGCGGCGACCCGGGCTATCGTCAACCGGTCCAACACCACCGACTTCAACGCCCTGGGCACCGCCTGGCGAGTCAGCTTCGAACGCGGCGCCGCAACCTTCGACAAGTCCTCCCGCCACACCTTGCCGCACGCCTGGCACCTATAGCGGCGCACCCTGACCAGCAAGATCGTCGGCCGCCAACCCAAAGGCACATGCGCCAGACGGCGCACCTCAGTGTCCCTCGCCACGCCCAGCGCCCCGCAGGTCCGGCACCAGCGGTCAGGGTCCCTGGTGACAGCCTCTATCACCGAATGGTCGTCACAGATCTGCTGGCCGGTCGCCCGCAGCCCCATCTTGTCGAGCTGGCAGAAACTATCGAGATCGGGCGCGGAGAAGGTAACGTGAGACATGAGGGCCTTGCCTTGGTTGGACGGTTGGAAGTACCACCATCCTGGCGCAAGGCCCTCACCTGCGTCCCAGCGCCACGCCATGCACCACACACCCCGATCCCCCGAAACCCCAACCCCCGACTACACCCTCAAATGCG
>JAITJY010000019.1 GCA_031278675.1 Bifidobacteriaceae bacterium | reverse complement strand
CGCTGAAGCACCCGGGAAAGACCATTCCCTGGCGGCGGCCGCCGCCACCGCCCGCCACGAGGCGCCCGGAGCCACTTTGGCGGTCATGGTGACCGGCACCGCCCTCAGCGACTATGACCTGAGGCGGATCGCTTGGTTCCTGCCGCGTGAAGCGGCGGCCGTGGCGCTGCGCTGCCGGGTCGGCGGCGACCTGACCGTGGGCCGGGTCGGCCGGTTGGCCCTGGCCACGATCGGCGACTTGGACCAACTGCCGCGCGCCTTAGCCAAGCTTGGTCTGCAATGACTAGTGGTCGCTCGCATGCGCTCTGGGCGGTTCGCGCGCAGTCGCGGGTGGTGGACGGCAAGGCGGAGGTCTGGCCGCTAGCCGAAGCTAACGGACTGGCCGACAACGCTGCCAGGAGCCGGGCGCGGGCGTACGCGCAGCCCACCGATTGGGCGCGAGCGCCCGCCAGCCCCAAGAGCAGCGCGGTCGGTGCCTGCGGGATTGTGGCCCTAAGTGGGCTCGCCTGCGCGCCGCTGATCCCTGTGTTCGGCGGGGCGGCCCTGGTCAGGCCGGTGGTGGGTGGACTGGTGGTGGGCGGGATTGTGGCCGGTGTGGCGGCGTGGCGCCGCCTCCAACCGCTGTTGACGGCGGCCCTCGCCACGGCCACCTACCTGCTGGTGGGGCCGGCCCTAGCCGTCCCCGAATACGCCCACTGGGGCCTGGTGCCAAGCCTGCGGGCTGAGCAGTGGCTGGTGACGGGCCTGACAACGGTGTGGCGTCGGCTCCTGACCGTGCCCGTGCCGGTTGGGACCGGCGGCGGTTTCGGCTTAGCGCCGTTCTTGTTGGTCTACATCGGGGCTGTGGTCGGCGTCAGCGCCGCCCTGCGCCTCAAGTCCCGTCAAGCACCCGCAGCGGCCCTGGTGCCACTAGGCCTGGTGATTGCAAGTGTGGTCCTAGGCACCGACCGGGCGGTCGCAGCCATTCCATTAGGGCTGGTCAGCGGCCTGGGCGCGCTCGTTTGGGCAGCCTGGCGGGCGCGGACGTTGCGGCTGGCGCGCTGGGTGGCGCTGATGACGGCATCGGCCATTGCGCTTGGGGCCGGCGCTGTGGCGGGCGAGGCGGCTGCGCGCCGCGAGCGGGCGGTGGTGCGCGAACACGTCACGGCGCCGTTCGACCCTCGGGACTACCCGAGCCCCCTGGCCGCCTACCGCCGCTACATCAAACAAGGCGTCCAAGGCAAGGTCATGGCCGAGGTGGCGGACCTGCCGGCCGGCGGCGTGGTCAAACTGGCGGTGATGGACCGCTTCGACGGGATTGTTTGGAATGTGGCGGGCGGCGGGAGCGAGGCGGGCTCCGGCAACTTTGGGCGGATGCCGGCGGCGGCCGTCCCACCCGGTGGCGTCGAAGTGACCGTGCGTGACCGGGACACCTCGACCGTGTGGCTCTACTCGGTCGGATCGCCCCAAGCTGTGCGGTTCGCGGGCGCAGATGCAGCCGACCTGCGGGAATCCCTGCGGTTCAACGCCGCCACCGGGACCATGGCGTTGCCGGCGGCAGCGGTGGACGCAGTGACCTACACCATCTCGACCCTCACGGGCGTCTACCGCCCCGCCGCCGAGCGGATCGCCGCCGCTGAAGCAACCAGGTTGCCCCAGCCCGCCTCCACCAAAGTCCAGGCCGCAGACCTGAAAGCGGCCTCTATCACCCAGCGCGCCACGACCGGTGGGGCCAAGGCTTTGGCCCTTGAACAGTTCTTACAGGACGGGTATTACTCCGATGGACAGGAGGGCCCCGGCCAGGGGGCCGGGCGGACGCAGTCGCTGGCGGGACACGGCGCAGACCGGATCGGGGAGTTGTTGACCGCAGAGTTGATGGTTGGGAACGCCGAACAATATGCCTCGGCGATGGCGTTGATGGCCCGGTCCTTGGGTCTGCCCGCCCGCGTGGTGATGGGGTTCGCCCCCGGTTACGGCGAACAGGTCGCCGCCAATTCCAGCCACCAGGGTCCCCAGGGCACCGGCGCGGAGGCCGGCTCCTACACCTTCCAGGGACTTGACATGACCGCTTGGGTTGAAATCAACCTTGAAGGACTGGGTTGGGTGCCGTTTTTCCCCACCCCGAACCGCCAGGATTCGCCCGAAGAGGCGGAGGAGCGCGCGGACCCGAAGCCGGAACCCCAGGTCATCCAGCCTCCGCCGCCGGAGGCGAAGCCATCCGAGCCGCCGGATGAGGAGTTGGCGCCAGTCCCGGTGGGCTCCGCCAAGCCCGTGGTGGCCCCGGAAGCGGGTTTTACTTGGGGTCCGCTCACGATCACCGCGGCCGGGTGTGGGCTCTTGCTGTTCGCCGGCGTGGCGTTCGCTGCCCTGACGGTGTTCGCCAAGGCGCGTCGGCGGGATCGTCGGCGGGGGCCGGGGCCGCCCGCCCACCGGATCGTGGCCGGTTGGGAAGAGATTGTCGACGCCTTGCGTGACCTCGGGTGGGCCGCGCCGTCCGGTGGCGTGGCCGTGACACGTTCGCAGGTGGCCGGGTGTGCGCCCAGCCAGGCGCGGGGGGCCGTGCGGCGCCTTGCCGCCCAGTCCGATGCCGCCGCCTTCGGAGCGCTCGCCCTCACGGTGGATCACGCCGACCGCTATTGGCAAGGGGTGATCCAGGTCGAGGCGCTGTTGCGCGGTGAGCTGAGCCCCTGGGGACGCCTGCGCTATCGGTTGGCGCGTGGATCGCTGCGCGCGCGGCGGGCGGCACGGCGAGGCGCGCGGCGGGCGCATTTACCCAGTGAGTCCCGTCTGGCACGATAGGTACATGACGGGGCGAATCATGGTAGTAGACGATGACGTCGCATTGGCCGAGATGATCGGTATTGTCCTGACCTCTGAGGGCTACACGCCGGAGTTCTGCACGGACGGCGCGCAAGCGTTGGCGCTGATCCGGCTAACGCAGCCGGATCTGATACTGCTGGATCTAATGCTGCCCGGCATGGACGGAATCGAGGTCTGCCGTGAACTCCGCAAAGAATCCGGCGTTCCCGTGGTCATGGTCACAGCCAAATCAGACACCAAAGACATAGTTGAAGGCCTGGAGGTGGGGGCCGATGACTACATCCTCAAGCCGTTCAAACCGGCTGAACTGGTTGCCCGGGTCAAGGCGCGCCTCAGGCGCCGCCCAGGACCGGGTGACGGCAAACACCTCCGCGTCGCCGATATCGAAATCAACGTGCCCGCGCATGAAGTCCGCAAGGCCGACAAGCTGATCTCGCTCACCCCACTCGAATTCGACCTGCTCTTAGCGCTCGCTTCGGACCCGTGGCAGGTCTACACCCGCGAAATGTTGCTGCAAAAGGTCTGGGGTTACAAGAACGCCGCCGACACGAGGCTGGTCAACGTGCATGTCCAACGGCTGCGCTCCAAAGTAGAAACCGATCCGGAGAACCCCAGTGTGGTGGTCACAGTGCGGGGGGTGGGCTACCGGGCGGGCCGCACCGAATGACACAGCGCCGCCGCGAACGAGGGATCGTGGGGCTGGTGCGGCGCTCCCTTCAGGCCCGGGTCATGGTCACGGTGATCCTGGTCAGCGCTGTCGCGTTGACCGGGATCGGGTGGGTTTTGACGGCCCAGGTACGGACGGGGATCTTCAACACGCGTTTGGCCGACTTGTTGGCGGATGCGTCCAGGGCAGCGCTGAGCGCCCAAAACAACTTCGACGGTTCCTCGGTCGGCTCACCCATCACCGCTGAAACATTGGCCCGGGACACCATCGGGTCGGTGGCCCAGGGCGGCGCCTCACCGGTCGGAGTCTTGCTGCTGCCACCGGCAGACGCCGGCCCGGGTTCCATCTCCGCCATCTTCACCGATCCGGAACTGGTCAGCCTGGCTTCGCCCGAC
>JAITJY010000018.1 GCA_031278675.1 Bifidobacteriaceae bacterium | reverse complement strand
CGGCGGGCGACTGTGATCGGGGCGAAGGCGATTGTGGGTGTCATCCTGGCGGTGGCGGTGGCGGGCCAGGCGCTCGTCATCCCGTGGGTCGCCCAGGAGACGGTGGCGGTCTACCCGGAAGTGGCGCTCGTCTGCCTCTGGCGGCTGCTGTCGCTGGCGGGTCGCTCGAAGGTGTTCCAACCGGGCTCGTTCCGCCTGGTCGACGCCATCATCGGCTGCTGCCTCGCCCTGCTGGCGCTGTGCGCCGGGGCGGCAGTGGTGCTCAACCTCAATCACGCGCTCAACCCGGGTGTCGGGATCGCGCTGATGGCCGCGGGGATCGCGGCCGCCGGCCTGTCGCTCTTGCTGGCGGTGATGCGTGGCCTGCTGAAGCAGGCCACCCAGCTTGAGGCCGACTGGGCCGAGGTTGTTTGATGGCCATCGTCATCAACCTGGACGTCGAACTGGCCAAGCGGAAGATGTCGGTGGCGGAACTGGCTGCGGCCATCGGCATCACACCGGCCAACGTCTTTGTCCTCAAGAGCGGCCGGGCCAAGGCCGTGCGTTTCACAACCCTGGACGCCATCTGCCGGGTGCTGGGTTGCCAGCCGGGCGATCTCCTGGCCCACACGCCATCGCCTGAGCCCGAATCCTGACGGCTGCCTGGTTTGGGCGCGTTTTTAGCGGGTTGACCTGCTGGGATGTGCTTCAGGCGGGCGTCGTTTCGCGTAGGGAGACGAGTCTGGGGGCGAAGGCTCGCCGCCAGACGCGGCGCCCGGCGCGGAGGCCTTCGGCGGTGACCCAGTCCCAGCGCCACGCCACGCACCGCAGACCCCGATCCGCCGAAGCCCCAACCCCCGACTACACCCTCAAATGCGAAGAGCCCAATATGTGGCCATATGTCATTCGCTCTCTCCACACCGGCCTGGAGGACAAGGGTGGGCAGATGTTATGGGGCTACCAGGGGCAGTTGTTGGTGCATAGCGGTGACGTGGTGACTGGTGCCATATTCAAGGATGTGGACGGGGTTTATCATCAAGTGAACGCCAAGTCAGTCATAGTCACAGCTGGAGACTTCGGCGGAAACCCCGATATGCGTCTGGATCTGTCTGATCAGATGCGTAATTTGGCCTGGTCACGCGGCTCTGACCGCACCGATCCTATGGCTACTGGCGGCATGGGTCGCGACGGTTCAGGCATACGGATGTGTCTTTGGGCTGGTGCAACCATGGAGACCGGGCCCCGCCCCGCTCAATCTGTCGGAATCAATGGCAAGCCGGGCATGGCCTTTGGCGGATCATATCCGGTGTTTGGCGCCGACGGTAAGCGCTTTATGAATGAGTCGCTTATCAAACATGGAACCAACGGCTATCTGGATATGCTTCCTGACGGCTACACCATGGTTGCTGTGACGGACAACAACTGGGAAACCTACATGAGCCATCAGGGCTACGGGCATGAGACCATGGACACTTCCTCTGATTACATGATGGCCGAGGTTCGCGAGAATATGGCCGCCTACGTTACCGGGCCCGACGGCTTTCCGGTAAGGTCGTTTTCCCGCTTTGGTATAGAATACTCGACCCAGTTAGCCGCTGATACTCTTGAGGAAGTCGCGGACATCGCTGGCTACGACGCGGAGGCAAAGGCTAACTTCCTCGCCGAGGTTGCTCGCTACAATGAATTCTGCACCAAAGGGCACGATGATGATTGGGGCTGCGATCCGCAAAACTTGTTGCCGATCAAGGATCCGCCATTCTTCTTTACCACCGGCTCAACCGGCGGAACCCCGTCAAATGGTCTCTGCCAGCACGCGGGCGTCTGCACAGACGGTAAGTACCGCGTCTTGACCGCCGCGAAGGCTCCCATCAGTGGTCTCTACGCTGCTGGCAATACTTGCGGTCAGCGTATGGGCGTCCATTACGTAACACCAACCGCTGGCAACTCTTGCGCGTCAGCTCTGACGTCAGGGTTCTGTGCGGCCGACGCGGTAATAGCGGACTCGCAGTAAGGACCCTATCCTGTCGCGCTGCCGCCCCGCATGGACAGCCGTGCGGGGTGTTGGCGCTGACTTTAGCTTGAGTGCGAACTGTCGGGAGCTCCGAACGGGTGCCCCGACGGTTCGCGCTCGCTTACCACTAGATCAAGGATGGAACTTTGGACGACACTAGCCAAACTGTGCTGCGTGTGAATATCCCCTTCTGTGTGAATCCCTGTGACTGGCAGCCGCAATGCGCAGTGATTCCCGGCTGGAACTCAAGGCGTCAGCATGCCTATATGCAGGCGGTTATCGCTGAGATTTCCAGCAATGCCCAGGAGTTCAGTGATGTACAGATAATGGCAGTCCGCCTGGACGGAGGCCTGGCCAGTTGCGTGGGCGAGGATATCGCCAATGTAATGAAGTGTATTCGCCAATCCTTTACGGTGATAGACGCTGCACCGGTAACCATGCGTACAGGACTGGGAAATATATCCGGAGCCAACATGACCTGGTTCAAGCGGGCGGGGATCACCCGCTATGATTTAGAAATGATGTCACTGACGGAGCACGACTTTTATCTGCTTAACAAGAATGACAGCATCAAAGACTATCAGGTCGCCATAGACTACATCCTCAGGAGCTACGCCAACGAAAACCTGGGCCTTTACCTCGCGTGGGGCTTGGCGGCTAAGAGCGCTGCGCGAACTGTTCAGAACTTCCGCAATAGCGTCCTGGCTGTTGTACGGTCTCACGCTGTTCACCTGGTTCTTCTACCCTATGCGGGCGGCAGTGGCGCAACAGACGAGCAGCGCATGATAATGCTTAGTCAAGCGCGGGAACTGCTTACCGAAGGTGATTTCAATGAGTATCTGCCGCTACACTTTGCGCGGCCAGGACACGAGGACAGGTACTTCAAGGCGCATTTCGCTGGCGTCCGCGAACTCGCTTTTGGGCTTGCCGCCCAGACGCGCGTTGATGGCGCAATCTCCGCCAACACCAGCGACTTCGGCCGCTATCTGAGTAACTCATCTGACTATTCGCGTATTACCGTAGACATCAGACCAATCGGATTGGCGCTCTAATATAAGCGTGACCGCCTTTCCGGTGCGGCATGCGCCTATTGGCCTTGGAGGCGCGAGCGGGCATGATGGTGGCGTGAGGCTTTTCGCGGCGATCCGCCCGCCGGACCACGTTTTGGACCATCTTTCGACCGCCTTGGCCGCCGCGCTGCCACCGCACCCCGACCGCTCCTCGCCGCTCCAGCCCCGCGCCAATTGGCACGTCACGCTCGCCTTCTACGGCGAAGTGCCCGATGCCGCCCAGACCGACGTCGGCAGCGAACTGGCTGAGGCGGTGGACGGGCTTGGGCAATTCGAGATTGAACTGCGCGGCGCGGGACGGTTCAGGCGGACGGTGGGATGGATCGGCGTGGGCGGGGATGTGGCGGCGCTGGATCGCCTGTCGCGTGCGGCCGCCGCAGTCTGGCCAGGCGACCCGGGCCGGCTCGGGCCCGGGCGCGCGGGTGATGCCGGCGCGGGGGCGCGCGGGGGCTGGGGTGATCCGGGCGCGGGGGCGCGCGGGGGCTGGGGTGATCCGGGTGGGCGCCGGGGCGCGAGTGACGCATCCGGGGGCCGGGGGCGCGGCAACGCGGGTGGGCGCCGCAGGCGCGGGGAGGCGCCCAGGCCGCACCTGACCGTGACGCGGGCGGCGGACCGGCCCGCCACCGCCTTGGCGCTGCAGGCGCTCTCGGTCTACGCGGGCCCGTCGTGGCTGGTCAGCGAGGTTGTGTTGATGCGTTCCGAACTGGGCATGGGTGCCGGACGGCACGCACTCCACACGCACCTGGCGACCATTCCGCTCGCGGGCCGTTAGCGGCCGGGGCCGCTCAAAGTGATCAAAGTGCTGTGAACGAAAGGCGCTGACCAGCGCATCTCGTCCCGTTCAGACGATGGGAGCCAGCGCCCCGGACAGCTACCCACACGGCCAATCATTGCGGGCCGTCAGGCCTCGGACGCCATGCCCATCAGGTCAAGCCATTCGGTGTGCACAAAGCCGAGGGCCGAACGCAGTTCGACTGCGATCTGGAGGGTTCCCTCAGCCTGGTCTTCTTCCCAGAGGCAATACCAGCTATCCAGGCCACTTTCGGCGGGCGCCAGCCAGCATTCGCCCGGGACCTTGGTTTCCTCGGGCAACTCGATTCGCCAGAACATGACCAGGACGGCGGAATCGCCGCTCGCGACCCGGGCCGGCGGCGCCTGGATGGTGTACGGTTCGGCCGCCGAACCGGCCGGCGGCTCGGTGTCGAATTCGAGGCTGACGCGGGGGGCGGAATCGGACAACACCAAGATCGTGGACGGCTCGGCCATATCGCCGGGCGAGGCGGTGTGCGCTATGTAGACGGCATCGGGCTGGACGTTACACAAGCCGAGCGTGCCCGCCGAACCCTCCGCCAGGCCGTTAGCTGGGTCTTCCGCCGGAGGCTGGGCCCAGTCCACGCTGGTGGCCCCGAGGCAGCCCTCGACCTGCACGGATCCAATCGTCCACCAGGGCCAGCCCCGCATGTCCAGTTCAGTCTTGGTGACCAAGCCGACGATGCCGCCCGCTTCCTGCGCGTCCACCGTCGCCGACCCGCTGTGGACCCCGGGGGTCAGCGACGGGTAGATCAGGTCGCGGCCGAACCAGCCGGAGGCGAACAGGGCGGCGAGCGCCACAATCGCGGCGGCCGCTCGCCGGCTGGAGCGCTGCGGCGTGATTGCGGCGTAGGGCGATGCGCCGGGCGGGCGTGCATCCGCGTTGGGCTGCGCCGGGTTGGACGGGTTGGGCGGGTTGGCCGGGTTGGCGCTGGGCGGCCCCGACTCAGGTGTGCCCGCGCCTGGCGCGGTGCCGGACCGGCTCCGTCCGGGTGCGCCCGGGTTGGCGCTGGGCGGCCCCGACTCAGGTGTGCGCGCGCCTGGCGCGGTGCCGGACCGGCTCCGTCCGGGTGCGCCCGGGTTGGCCGGGGTGGCGCTGGGTGGCCCCGGCTCAGGTGTGCCCGCGCCTGGTGCAGTGCCGGACCGGCTCCGTCCGGGTGCGCCTGCGGCTGGTTCGCTGGGCGGCGGGGCATCAGCCAAGTGCTGCTTGCGGTGAAACATAGTGTCAGTGTACTATTACATTGATACAAAGACAAGGAGCTATCATGAAGCCAGTTCTCGCCGCGACCTTGGCCATGTCGGTTATCGGCCTAGTCGCAGCCGGGGGCGTCATCGTCCTGGTGGTCTACTTGCTGGTTCGCAAGCCAACTGCGGCGGATGTCGCCTGGCTGGCCGGGGGAATTGCGCCAGACGCGGACGCGGCCGCGTTCTACTGTGCTTACCTGACGCGGCAATTGCGTTTCCGGAGTGCGGGTGGGTTGATCGGGGTCATCTTCGCCGCCGCGATGGCGGTGCGTTACGAAGGCGAACTGGCGCTGTCCATTGGTGCCGGGCCCATCCCGCTGACGGACCCTCTGTTCATGGGCGTCGCCGGGGTTATTGTTGGCGGACTGGCCGCCGAGTCCTACCGGATCGGCTGGCGCGCGCCCGCCGCCGAGGCCAGTCTTGACGCTCGGGGCCAGTTCGCTCCGCCCAAGGTGATGATCGCTGCTCGCTTGTCGCTGGTCGGATTGGCGCTGGTCGCAGTCGCGGTCGCGGTGGCGGGGTGGGGCGCCAACGGCTGCTTGGTGGTTGCCGCCTGCGCCGTTCCGGTGGCCCTGGCTGAGTGGACTCAGCGCGCCATCCTTGACCGCCGCCGCCCCGCCGGTCCGCCCGAGGTCATCGCGGCAGATGAGGCCGTCAGGAGCTTCGCCGGGCGCAGTGCGGCCTGGCTGGAACTCGCCATCATCATGTTGGCGCTCGGTCGGGTCGCGCCGGCCTCGGATGAGCCCGGGATGATCCTCGGCCTGATTGAGTTCTCACTTGTCTACGGCAGCTTTGTGCTGGCCATCTATGCCCTGATCCGCTCCGGCGTCCGGGCCCCGCGCGCCTTCCGGCGGACTTTCGCCGCCAACTCGCTGGCCTGGGCCCAAGGCGCCGGCGGCGCGGCCGGACCACGGTTTGGGCCTGCGGCCACGGCGTCCCTGGGAACGGCCGTACCGGCGGGAGCGCCGGTCCCGGCTTCGCCGGATTGGGCGGCCCAACAGGACCGGGCGCCGTGGCTGCCGCAGGCCGGGCGGAAACGGTGAGCGGGCGCCAAGCCCGGAGGGGGCCGCGTGATCGTTAGGATCGACCACGGCTCGCCGGTGCCGATTTTTGAGCAACTGCGTTCACAGCTTGAACGGTTGATCGTGTCCGGCCAACTGGCGCCCAGGAGCCGGTTGCCCGCGATTCGGCACCTCGCCATTGACCTGGGGATTGCCCCCGGCACTGTCGCCAAAGTGTACGAAGCGTTGGCTCGCGACGGCCTGGTGGTTTCGGCCCGGCGGCACGGCACTACCGTCGCGCCGCTGCCGGTGGCGACCCGCCCGGACGCAGGAACCGCAGCCGAGGTCCAAAAGGTCGCCGAGTCCCTCGTGGTGGTGGCCCGGCAGGGCAACATTGGCCTGGAGGCGGCGCTCAATTCGGTCAGCCAAGCCTGGGCTCGCTTGGCCGGCGAGGCCTGACCAGCCAACTTGCCTACCGACGATGCCGACTCCGGCCAGTCGGCGCCCCGAGCCCCGCCCCGAGCCCCGCCCCGAGCCCCGCCCCGCAAACGCCGCCGCCGATGATTCCGGCCCGCTCTCCCGCCCAACCCCCGGCTCCCACGCTCCAGTTTGACCGCATTTTGAGCTTGACAGGGCGCGGTAGCGCGTGGTTGGCTGAACCGAGCGCGAACGCGAAGCATTCGCATCAGCTCGTGGGGCAGCCGCAGCAGCCCTAGCAGCCGCAGCAGCCGCGCCGGAGTCCCAAGGCCAGCGCAAGATCGGAAAGAAAGGTTTCCATGAACACCCAAGTGACACGGGGCCGCGCGGCGGCCGCCGCAACAGCTCTAGCAGTGATGGCGGCCCTGGCCACAGCGGCTGCCCCGCCACCGCCCGCCCACGCCGAACCCGCCCCAGTCCAACCGGTACGGGCGTACGCACTAACCGAGGGTCACATTGATCTATTTGAGGTGACCTACAGCCCTGCGGCAGAGGGTCTAAGGCTCAGCGTCAAGGACGACACCCGGCTCTACAACCAAAGCACCGAGTTCAGGGACGCCGCCGACGTGTCGATCGTGGTGGACCAAGCCAAGTCCTTCGCCGACCTGTCGGCGGCTCCCTCCTCCTTCGACTTCTTGAAGACGGACGGCAACTCGGTCTACGTCCTGCCCCAATCCCAAGCGGCCGACCTCCCGTGGCCGGGCTGGTCAACCGAGCGCCTGGCGGCCAGCCTGCCGGCGGACGCCCAGCTACCCGCAAGCGGCCAGCCGGTCCAGCTAAACATCGAGGTCACCGGGCCGGGGAACGTGTTCACGTGGCAGATCGACTCCTTCAGCCAACCGGTAAACCGGTATATCGACACCAAGGACCCCGCTCCGGATGTCATCCCGGTCGCATTGGGCGCCCACGTCCACACCAACTGGGCGTTCACCCAGGTAGGCGACTACCTCATCACGGTCACCCCCAGCGCTACCACCACTTTAGGCGCCACGCTGACCGGTACCAGCGCCGTCTACCACTTCCACGTCGGTGACGCCACAGCGACGGCCGCTCCCGTAAACGGGACGGTGCCATCGGTCGATGCCGCCCCGACAGTCGGTGCCACCCTCACCGCCGATCCAGGCACCTGGACGCCCGCGCCAGATCAGTTCACGTACCAGTGGCTGGCGAACGGCGAGGCCATCGCCGGCGCGACCGAGGCCACCTACACTCCGCTCGCGGCGGATGAGGGCGCCGACCTCGCCGTGCGCGTCACCGCGATCAAGTCGGGCCGCCAGGCGGGAGTGGCGACATCATCGCCGGTCAGCGTGGCGCCCGCCCCGCCCACAGTCTCCGTGACGATTGTGGACTTTCCTGCCGAACTGACCGCCGGCGAGGTCTACACGCTCCGCGCGGCACATCAGCCGACAGTGCCCGGCGCCACCTATCGCTGGGAGATCCAGACCGCCGGTTCGAGTTCCTGGCTCACGGTCAGTGACGCCGGGGGCGTGGTCACCTCCGCCGAATTCACGATCACCGCGCAGTTGGCGTGGGACGGCTTCAAGTGGCGGGTCGCAGTGTTGGACGCCGATGGCGGCCGCTTGGCCGTCTCCGCCGTCCACGAAATGCGCGTCGCCGTGGGCGCACCGGCCACCCCGGGCCTGCACATCTTGGGCTTGGCGGGCCATTACCACTCGGGCGGGGCGATCACGTTGACGGCCGCGCTCGAGCCGGATGACGGCGCTACCGCCACGTACCGTTGGTCGTTGCAGCGCGCCGACCAGTCCCAGCCGCACGTTATTGCAACGGTGGACGGTCCCGTCTTGTCGCTCACAGCCGAACAAGCCTTGGACGGCGCGACCGTCAGCGTTGAGCGGCTGGTTGCCGGCCAGGCGAGCATGGCAGCGGACCCGGTTGTGATCACGGTCGATGACCATGGGCAGCCGGCCCCGCAGATTGTCGCAATCTTAGGTGCTACGGATCACGTCGAGGGCGCGGCGCTCACGCTGGTGGCCGGGGTCACGCCCGCCACCGTGCTCGAGGGCTACCAGTGGTACCTGCGCGCTGCGGGCTCCGACACCCCGGTTGCCATCCCGGGCGCGACTGCCGCCAGCTATTCTTTCGTCGCGGCCGCCGAACATGACGGAGCGGCCTTCACGGTAGCCGTGGTCGGCGAGGATGGGCGCGTTGCCTACGGTCCGTCTGCTCCGCACGTCCTGGCTGTCACCGCAAACAGCGACCCCGTCCCGTCGGATGAGCCGTCCGTCCCGTCGGATGAGCCGACCACCAGCCCGAGCACCAGCCCGACCACTGGACCCGGCAAACCTGACGGCGCCCCAGCCGTGCGGACCGAGGCGGCGCTCGCGGGCGTGGCTGAGGGCGGGATTGTGGCGGCGTCGAAGACGGTGGTCCGTGGCGGCGCAGTGACGGTGATGCTGGGCGCGGACCGGGCCGGCGCATGGGTGGCCGCGTGGCTGTTCTCGGAGCCGACGTTGCTGGGAGGCGACTGGGTCCAGGTGGATGGGGCGGGCGGCATCGTCGCACGGATACCGGCGGACGCGGCGCTGGGCGCTCACCGCCTGGCGGTGTTCGGGGCGGACGGGTCGCTGGTCGGCTGGGTGACGCTGACGGTGATATCGTCTGCGGGCGGGAGTGACGGCCTGGCGGTCACGGGCGATCCGTGGCTGCCGCACGCCGCCGCGCTGGCCGTACTGGCGGTCCTGGCGGGCTCGGTCCTGGCGGCGCGGCGCCGTCAACTCCGCTGAAAGCCCTGCCCTGAAGCCCGTCCTTGGCGGAGCGCGTCAATCAGTACTCGCGCGCTCCGTCAGGACACTCGCGGCCCCAAGAACCGGGCAGATGGCACACCTCCACACCTCGGGCTATAGGCATCTGTGTGTTACTATGTGACCGGCTGCTTCGCTATATGACGGTGGCCAGACTGCTCAATTTGCGGCCGGTCAGCCCCGGTTCGTCCGACAGGTTTTAGCCAGGCGGGAGACACGCCATGAAATCGTTTTGGCGCATGGTCGGTTGGGTCTTGACAGCGTCTGCCCTCGTGCTAGTGGGTCTCGCCGGACTGGCCCAGTCGGCTTCCCCGGCCAAAGCTGAGGTGGGCGCCATTGACAAGGAGTGCAAGCCGGTCGAAGCTGTATGGGCCCGCGGCTCCGGGCAGGTGGTCACAACGGGATCGGACGTCTTCAGTGATGAGTTTGTGCGTTTCCGCGACCAGATGGAATACCGGTTTGGCGATACGGTGAACTTCTACGAGTTGGGTGCTGAGTCGATCGAAGGATATCAGTATCCTGCGGTGGCTGTCGGCACCGATTCCTGGGAGGACGTGGGCACCAGCGGCGACGCGGCGCTGAGTGGCGGTAGGGGAGGCGCGTACGGCGCCAGCATGGTTGAGGGCGCCAACGAGTTGTCCTTGTATGTGTTTTACCGGATGGGCAACTGCCCCGACGCGCAGTTCATCCTCGGTGGTTACTCTCAGGGCGCGCAGGTGGTGGGCACGGCTTACATCGAGGGCTTCAACGATGAGATGCGCGAATCCGTCACGTTCCAAATGCTGTTCGGCGACCCGAAGCTGTATCTGCCGGAAGGGGAGGGCAGTTGGTGGTGGGGAGGCGCGCCGGCTTGCCGGGACGAGGAGTTTTCGCTATGGCGCCGGGAGGTGCCGGACTGCAACACCGACAACGGCTCTCTAGGTGCCCGCAAACCCTACTTGCCTGAATCCTGGGATGACACGACCGGTCTGTGGTGCGCCGAAGATGACTTTGTTTGCGGTTCGAGCAAGTTAGCGTGGGAAGTGTCTGGCCACCGCACTTACCCGGAGCCGTGGGGCGCAATTGACGATGGCGTCTTGGAGGCCGCGCAAAAGGTCAAAGCGAAGTCCCCGCCGGACCTCGCGGCTAGCATTGTCACCATACCGGTGTTCCGGTCGGGCACCACGGGACTTGATGTTGTGTTCTTGATAGATTCCACTGGGTCTATGAAGGAAGAGATCAACCAGGCCAAGAGTGTGGTGAGTGCTACCTCGGCGATGATCGATGCGTTCAACGGGCGCGTGGCCCTTGCAGAGTATCGCGACGCGGACGATGCGTTCGCGGCGCGCGTCCTAACGGATCTGGAAGCCGGTATTGGCGGCTTCCAGTCGCAGCTAGCGCGGATCGTAGTGGCCGGCGGTGGCGATTTGCCGGAAGCGCTACTTCATGCTTTGAAGGTGACCATGAATGGCGTGTCTTGGCGGAGCGGCGCGACTAAGGCTGTGGTGGTGCTGAGCGATGCCGGTTACCATGATCCGGATCGAGTGGATGGTACGACCTTAGCCGACGTGGCTGCGCTGAGCTTGGCGATCGACCCGGTCAATGTGTACCCGGTGGTTCCATCCGGGGTCGCGGCTTCCTATGCCGACCTGGCGGAAGCGACTGCCGGGCAGGTGGTCGAATGGCGCGGGGACGTGGCTGCAGCCCTGGCTGAAGCTTTGGCCCGGATCGAGGACCGGCCGGTGCCGCGGCTGCCGTTGAACGCCTACTACGCGGAGCCGGGGCAGTCGATCCGGTTCGACGGTTCAAGGTCGTATTCGCCGGGTTCGGATATCGTGAAGTGGGATTGGGACTTCGACGGCGATGGCGTCTATGAAGAGTTGGACGCCCAGTCGGTCACTAGGCATGTGTACGACGAGCCATTCGAGGGTTTTGTGCAGCTCCGGGTCACGGATGCCAATGGGCTGGTTGCCAACATCACCGCACCCGTCACGGTTGGTCTGCCCGCCGAACCGCGCCCGGCGGCGCCGCAGGGTCTTGTAGCTACTGGGGAGGGCTCGACCGTGCGGCTGGAGTGGGAGGCCCCTGAGGATCCCGCTTATGCGTGGCGGGTGACCGTCAACGGCGTGCAGGCCGGGCTGATCGAGGCGGCGGCGCGCTCCGTGCTGGTGACTGACATCCCGGTGGATGCAGACACAGAATTCGGTGTGGGAACCATCTCGGCTCAGGGCGAGGTCGGGCCGGCGGCCTACCTGCTTTACACTCCCAGCGCGCCCCAGCAACCTGGTGACGGGAATAGCGCTGAGCCGGGGGACGGCTCGGAGGCAGTGGGCTTGTCGCCTGGGAGTGGTGGCGCCGACGCCCCGTCGGCGAACGCGGCGGGCGCTCGGGGGGCATTGCCCGTCAGTGGGGCTGACTCGGGGTGGCACGCGACTTGGGCGGCCATGCTGATTCTTGGCGGTTTGGGTCTTGCTGTGTGCGGGCGTCGCTGGCGCTTGGCGCGTTAGGTGGTGGCTGATGGCTTGGGTTAGGCGGCATAGGGTGGCCGCGTGT
>JAITJY010000282.1 GCA_031278675.1 Bifidobacteriaceae bacterium | reverse complement strand
AGTGTTTCAATTTATCTGCTGGTCAGCGCCCAGGGGCAGATTTCATTCCGGGTCTTGTCCTCACACGCCCTGGTCCCCGCTGAACACGAGTCGTCAATCGCCGAATCCGGTGCGACCACCGGAGCCACCACACAGCCGACGCGGCAACACCCCACAACCCCAACCAGCGGACTCTGCCAAGAGCCCGGGGTCCCGATCCGCCAAGGTGGCGCCGCCTAGGACGGTGTTGAGCAACACCGTCTGACCGTGCCCGCGCAGGCGAGAGCGAAGCTCTCACCAGCGGAAACGCGGCAGATAAGCGCTGTCGGACGCCCCAGGAGAGCGTTGTTCAACGCTCGCCTGGGAGTGGCGCCGGTGGGGCACTGGCGCGATAGGGTTGGTTCGGAAAAGCAACCCGCCCCGCGCCCAACCGGAGGTCTGATATGGCCCGACATCAACAACGCTGCCTCACAGCGATAGCGCTGGCACTGGGCACCGTGTTAAGCATGGGTGCTTGCGCCACGACTGTGACGGCAGAAGGCCTGCCAAACGTCAGCGCGCCGCCGGTCGCACCGCGGCCGGCCGAAGCACCGCGGGTTGACCTGATGTCGAAATTCGACCTGGACCCGGACGCCGCCAGCGAGCACTGGCAGGAACGCGGATCCGACCACATCACGCCGGACCCGGGCGAAGTTGACCCCGACGATCAGGCCCCGAATGACGAGGCCACCGGCTTGTCGGCCGACCCGACAGACGGACTCGGGCCAATCAGCCTGGCAGATGGGGTGGGCCTCGGCGATCAGGGTTATGGCGACCCCGCCCCCCAGGACGGCATGAACTACGGCACCACCGGCCGTCTCTACTTCACCCACGATGAGGACTGGTCAACCATCTCGGTCTGCTCGGCCACGGTGGTGACCTCAGCCACTCGTGATGTGATCGCCACCGCCGGACACTGCGTCTGGGACTCCGATATCGGCTCCGTGTACTTGAAGCTACTGTTTGTCCCAGGGGACCTAGACAACGCGGCCGAGGCGCCGTGGGGCGTTTTCGCCGCATCGGAGGTGTTCTTACGCACCGAGTTCCAAGAGCAGGCCTTCAGCGACCCAGACCTCGGCCTGTCCGGGGAGGGCTGGGCTTATGACTACGCCTTCATCCGCCTAGCGCCCAACAACGAGGGCGTCAAGGTCCAGGACGCGGTGGGCGCCCAAGGCATCGCCTTCGGCATACCGGCCGAGACCCTGGTGGTGATTGGCTACCCGACCGCCGAGCCCTTCGACGGCACCAGCGAGCGTTATTGCGCCGCGACCAGTTGGAGCCGTTACCGCATGGGTGGTTACAGCATCGAATGTTCGATGACGCCGGGTTGCTCCGGCGGCGGCTGGTTCGCCAGGTGGGACCCCGAGCGGGGAGCCGGGTACCTGGTCGGGGTCTCCTCCACGTCCAACGGGTTCGACTTGAACGCGAACGCGCTGGGCGCTGCGGCTTATGAACTGTTCGAGTACGCAGGCGCCCTCGACGAGAGCCTGTTCAGCGGCGGAGGTATCGAATGAACACGACTGATCGAGGCTCGCCCGGCAGCCCGGGGCGGTCGCGGAGCCGTCCAGGCCCCTGGCGCAAGGACGGGCTGGGCCCCTGGCGCAAGAGCAGGCTGAGTCCCCGGCGCAAGAGCAGGCTGAGTCCCCGGCGCAAGGACGGGCTGAGCCCCCGGCGCAAGAGCGGGCTGAGCCCCCGGCGCAAGAGCGGGCTGAGTCCCCGGCGCAAGGACGAGCTGGGAGGCAACCGCACGGCATCGGCGGTCGGGGTGATGGCGCTGGTCGTGGCCGTGAGCGTCGGCTGTGGACTGCCCAGCAGCGCGGACGGCTTCGCGGACCGGCACGCGCAGCGCCAGGCAGCGCTGGAAGCGGTCCATGAACGGCTGGCGGCGCTCGACGCGTTCATGGCGGACCACAACTGGATGCTCGGCGGCGAATGGTCGCTGACCGCGAACATGTACACCTACCTGTCGGTAGGGGGCGAGGCGACCAGCGGCGTCATGGCGGAACTGAACATGACCGGCAACCCAGCCATGATCTCGATGGAGCCGGACAACGGGGTGGCGGGCAGCACTCTGTTCACGTTGCATCCACCTGGCTCGGACTGGGATTACTACCTGCTGGGCGACGCCTTGACGGACCTGGCACCAACCCCATGGGTGGCGTCCTCGGCGCTGTACTACGACTACCCGACCACCCAGGACGAGGACCGTTCCCCGTACGGCATGCCCTTCTGCGCCGCGATGTCCTACACGCTGCTGTGCGGGGTGCGCGCCAGCGTGTATTGGGCGCTGTTGAACGCCACGATCGAGGTCGGCAGCGCGGCGGACGCTGGCACCGATGGGGAAAAGGAGGCCGATGACGCCGGGGAGGCCGATGACGCCGGGGAGGCCGATGACGCCGGGGAGGCTGGGGGCAGCGAGGACTTGGGTGCGGGCGGCGGCTGCGATGGGACTGGCACGGCCAACATCGCCGCGACAATGTGGCCCCGCGTGACGCAGCTAGGGGACGGCACCACCGAAACCAGTTTGACCGTCCCTTTCAACTGCTTGGGCGGGACGGATGTTTTCCCGAACTACGCCTCTCTTTTCACAAATCCGGCCGTCACCCCGTTGCTGTCCGAACTGGGTGGCCAGGGTGTGTCGCTGCTCCTGTGGCAAACTGCGGACGGTGAGCCGATCAAGGTCGAGGTCAATGGAACCATGGTGGCCGGTGGCGAGAGCGTCCAACTGCAAGCAGGTTGGGAGAACATTGGGGAAGCGTACGAGGATGATTTCCCCGTGATCCCCAGCGATCTTGATGTGACCTATATGACCGATATGGAATTCGAAGAGTTCAGCCAGGCTGTTCAGGCACGGCGCCAGGAATTGAGGGAACAGACATAATGACTGAAGCGCAGGGGCCCGGCGGCTATCACGCGGGCGAGCAAGGGTATTCGGTTCCGTTGGCGGGCGGCAACCCGGCCGGTGGCTATCCGGCCGCTGGCGGCGGCCAGGAGGCCTGGGACCAAGGCGGGTACCCCGGCGGAGCCGACCAGCAAGCCTGGGACCAAGGCGGC